>NZ_JBFAJR010000052.1:0-38714 GCF_040655295.1 Streptomyces sp. NPDC050448
CATCTCGAAGCGTGAAGAACGGCCGCGTCACGTACGCCCAGATCCCGGGGATCTCAGCAGGTCGAGTGACCAGCAACGTTAAACGCCAAGCTCAGGTCCCGGGCGCGGCCGGAGATCACCCGTTGGCGCTGCCGGGCGAGCCCTTGCACAGCTCAAGGTGTCCCAGGTGCGGGTACGTCGCTTGCCGGCGAGGCACCACAGGCCCCCCGCCTGGCGCAGGTTGAGGCGGGCGCAGGCACCTGGAGGCCATGGTGACCGGCGAGCCCTCGACTGACGGAGTGCCCTAGACAGCCCGGCGGTAGTAGGTGATCGAGACTTCCACGGGTCCGTCGTCGGAGGCGTTGTTGAGGGTGCGGACGATGGCGATGTCACGGTTTCCGTAGGCGCGGATGCAGAAGGCGCGGTTGTTCCGCAGCGCGGTGAAGGGAAGGGAGGCGGCCGGCTGAGTGTCGAGGCCGGTGAGGCAGTCGGGGAGGGTGAGGGAACCGGTGGGTGCGATGTAGGCGATGCCGTCGTCCGGGACGTAGAACTCGCCGGCCTCGCGTCCCAGGTACCAGTCAGGGGTTTCACGAGTGACTCGTCCGGCTTTGAGGTCGATCTCGTAGTCCGAGTCCGGAGACGTCAGTTCTCGGTCGGTGTACTGGGCGGTGTAGTCCCCCGGCCTGGGGCGTGGTGCGGCCGTGGGGGAGAGGGCGGCACTTGTGGGGGAGAGCTGTGTGGCGCCGGGGTTGGTGCCATCGCGTTCGTCTCCCGTGCGCGCGGTCATTTCGGGGAGTGAGTAGAGGAGTATGCCGCCTCCGAGAACGGCGAGCGCTGCGAGCAACGCGGTGCGACGGAGGGTGGAATGACGGGTGGGGCGTTTGTGCCTGTTGGGGGCGGGCGACTGGGGGCTGACGGGGGACGGTGCGGGTGTGCCGACAGGTACTGCCGCGGAGTCCAGCTCGGTCGCAGGCGGCTCTGTGGGGGCGGTGTGGAGTCTGAAGGCGGCGCTGACGTGTGCGGGAAGCCATCCGTCGGTGAAGCTCAGGTTTCTGCCGCCGGCGGCGGCGTGATGGCGTGCCGTGTCGATCAGCCAGTCGGTGCTGGGGCGTTCTGCGGGGTCCTTGGCCAGGCACTGGCTGACCAGATGGTGCAGGGCGGCGGACAGGCCGGTGAGGTTGGGCTGCTCGTGGACGGCACGGTAGAGGGCGGCGTGTTCGGGGCCGTCGCCGAAGGGGGTTCTCCCGGTGGCAGCGTCAACGATGAGGGCGCCGAGGGCGAACACATCGGTGGCGGGTGTGGCGGGCCGGCCGAGGATTTGTTCGGGTGCCATGAAGCCGGGGGATCCGATGCGCAAGCCGGTGCCGGTCAACGGGCTGGCGTCGGCTGCGCGGGCTATGCCGAAGTCGATGACCTTGGGGCCGTCGGGAGCGATGAGGACGTTGCCGGGTTTGAGGTCGCGATGGACCACGCCCGCGGCGTGGATGGCTTGGAGTGCTTCGGCGATGCCGACCAGGAGGAGTAGAACGGTTCGTTCGGGGAGGGGGCCGTGCTGATGGATGACGTGCTGGAGGGAGGGGCCGGAAACGTAGGTGGTGGCGAGCCAGGGCGTGGGGGCGTCGGGGCCGGCGTCGATGACTTGTGCGGTGTAGAGGCCGTGGATCCGCCTGGCGCTGGCGACCTCTTGGGCGAAGCGGTGGCGGAACTCGGGGTCGGTGGCCAGTTCGGGACGGATCACCTTGAGCGCGACGGGGCGTCCGCCGGGGGTGTGCGCCAGGTAGACGAAGCCCATGCCACCAGCGCCGAGCCGCGCGGAGAGCCGGTAGCTGCCGATCTGGCGGGGATCGTCCTGGGCCAGGGGCTTGAAGGCCGGCGGCGGGGCAGCGGACGGCTGTGTGTTCATGATGGCTCCGTGCGTGAAAGCAGGCTGTGCATCGAGGGGCTTGTGGCCTTGGAGAGACGCTGGCTGTAGGGCAGGGCGGGTTTCGGGCGTGCGGGAGGGGACGGCTGGTGCACGGAGGGGGCCTCGGCCTTGCGCCTGTCGCCGAACTGATCGTGCGGGGGCGTGGCTTCGTCCCCGCCGTGGGGGCGCGGCGGGGACGGTGGCCTGGTGCGGCTTGTCAGGCGATGACCTCCTTGGCTGCCCTGATGCCGGAGAGGTAGGCGCCGTGAACGGTGGCCGCGGAGTTGCGGCTGGTCGCCTCGCCTGCGAAGTAGACGCGATCGGCGATACGGGACGCGAGCTGGTCGCGCATCGCGGGGTTGGAGCCGACTTTGTAGTAGGAATAGGAGCCGCGGGCGTAGGGGTCGGAGGCCCAGCGAGTGATCTGATGGCCGACCGGTTCGGGGATGTCCTGTCCGAAGATGGGCTTCAGGGTCTGCATGGCACTTGCGATGATCTTGCCGTCGTCCCAGTCTTCGATGGTGCGACCGAAGTCCGCGGCATTGAATCCGAGCAGGACGGGTTCGCCGTTGGCGCGGGTGACGTTGATCCACTGGGCCCATTGGCCGTACTTGCCCACAGGCGGTACGTAGTTCAGCCAGTCGGTGTCGGGCCAGAACTTCCGGGGGAACTTCAGGTAGCACTTGTTGAGGACACCCATGCCCAGCCCGTCGATCGCGGTGCGCTTGGTCGGGGGAAGACCGGGACCGAAAGTGACCGTGCCGCTCTGCAGGACGCCGAGGGGCAGGGTGACGACGACCTGGTCGGCGTGGAAAGTGTCCTTGGTCGTACGGACGGTGACACCCCGGGAGTTCCAGTCGATGTTTTCGACCTGCTGGCCGAGGCGGATGGCGAGGCCGCGGGCGAGGTGGTCGGTGATCTGCCCGTATCCCTTGGGGAAGAGGACGTCGTCGCCCTTGAGGGCGGCGTCGCTGTCGAAGTAAAGGGTGGACATCTGTGAGGTGCTGCCGGAGTACTCGTGCTCGTAGTCGTTCAGGGCGTTGTTGACCATGGCCTTGTCGCCGTCGGGCAGCGCGGAGAAGCGCAGGGCGCGTTCAACGACGCCGCGCATGGGCGCGTCGCGGTCCTGCTCGTCCTGGTAGCGGGCGAGCGCGTCGGCGGTCTGGTCCCGCCAGCGTGTGAGGGCCTGGGCCTGGGCTCCTTCGGCTTCGTGGCCGTCGGGAAGGTACTCGGTGGTGCTTTCGGGGTCGGTCACGACCGTCTTGGCCTCGGCCTTGGCGGCCAGGTCCGTGATGGGGTTCTTGTCGATGCCGTGGATCCAGGAGGCGCCGAGGTCGACGGGTGCCCCGTTCCAGGCACCGCTGGTCCAGATGCGGCCGCCGATGCGGTCTCGGGCTTCCAGGACGAGGACGTCCTCTCCCTGGTCGACGAGGTGGCGGGCTGCGGCCAGGCCGCTGATGCCCGCGCCGATGACGATGACTCCTGGGCGCGCCGAGGAGGAGGACGTCCCGGCGGCTTCGAGGTCGTCGGTTTGGCAGGCGGCCAGCAGGCCCGCGGCGGGCACGCCGAGGCCGATGCTCACGAGGAACCGTCGACGGTGCATGGTCATGTTTGTGCCGATCTGCGTTCTGGATGAGGGCAAGGCGGATCAGGAGGGGTACCGCAGGCCCGACGTGGTCGGAGCGGGCATGACGGGGAGTCTGCGAGGCGGCCGTGCGGGACGTGGCTATGACCCCGGGTGAAGGCTTTCCCGTGTCTGTTCTTGATCACCGCCGGGCATGGTCACGCCGTGCGGAAGGGAAGCCGGTCGCGCGCTATGAGGAGGCAACCCGTGCGACCGCTGTCGATGCGCGATGGAGGCATGGGGGCACCCCCTCCGTTCAGTACAATGACGATGACACTGTAGAGCATAATTTGAAACATGAGTGTGTCAATAGAAGCGTGGAGGTTTCAGCCGGTTATGCGTACGGATGCGGCGGAAGTCCTGGAGTCAGCCATTCCGTTCCTGTCGAAAGATCGCGCAGCGTCCATGCAGGCCATTGCCGCGCGAGCCGGGATCAGCCGGGCCACCCTGGTGAGGCTGTTTCCCACTCGCCAGCACCTCCTCCAGGCCGTGGCGAACAAGATTCTGGACGACTGTGAACAGGCCCTGTCCCGCGTGGAGGGCGAAGCGGTCCCCACGTCCCGCATGCTCGACGAGCTGATCGGCGACTACAGGCCCTTCGCCCAGCTGTGGAACCTGGTCTACGTGGAACCGGAAGCACTCGGTGCCGATCAGGCGAGCGACCGCGCGTCGCTCGTTTTCCGTCGTACTGTTTCCTTCGTCGAACGGGCACAGAAGGCAGGCCTCCTGCGAACGGACATGCCCGCTCCGTGGCTTGCTTCCACCTTCTGCAGCATCGCCGAGACCGCCTGGGAGCTGACCCTGGAGGGGCACATGGGCGCCCGGCAGGCACCCGAGTTCATCCAGGGGATCCTGCGGCACGGCGCCTTCGCCTGAGGGTGCCCCGACGGCGTTGGCCGTGCGCGCCAAGCCTGCGCGCACTCGCAGGAGCCGCCTTCGTGGTCCTGGAGGCACTGGAGCAGGTCGCGGGCCGCTCGCCCACAGACCGGGTGATCTCGTTGAGGAGTCCGGGCCGGTCCTCATGGACCAGGTTTTCGTGCGTCAGATTGATCTTTATGTCGTACTGGTGTGGTACACCCCGTTGGCCATGTGTATGACGGTACTGACTTCAGCTCGTTGGGGTGAATTGTTGCGAAGTCGCTGCTGGGTGTGGGTGGGTGGCTGTATCCGTGGTGTGTGAGATATGCGGATGGGGGCGGTCTGACGCCGGCAGGACGTCAGCGGCGCGAGACGGTACGGATGCAGGCGGCTGAACTGTTCGAGCAGCAGGTCAAGCCGTCGGAGGTGGCCCGTCGGCTGCGGGTGAGCGTGAAGTCGGCTTACGTGTGGCAGCAGTTGTGGCGGGACGGGGGTGTTCAAGCTCTGGCCTCGCGCGGTCCGAATGGGTCTCGGTGCCGGCTGTCCCCGTACTGCCTGGAGAGACTGGCGGGGTTTTTGGAGGAGGGGCCGGCCGCGCATGGCTGGGTGGAGGACCAGGTGTGGACCGCGTCGAGGGTTGCCACGCTGATCGGCAGGAAGTTCCATGTCTCTTACAGCGTCTCGGGTGCCACTCGGTTGATGCATCGGCTCGGGTTCTCCCCGCAGGTGCCCGCGCGGCGGGTCGCTGAGCGCGATGAGCAGGCCGTGAAGGTGTGGCGGGAGGCGACCTGGGCGGAGGTAAAAGGGTCCGGGCGGCCTGCGGGGGCTACGTCTGTTTCGAGGACGAAGCCGGGTTCACCCGCAGGCCGCCGAGGGGGCGGACCTGGGGCCGGCGTGGGGTGACTCCGGTCGTCACCATCAGCGGCCGGCGTTCGGGACGGCTGTCGGTGGCCGGGCTGATCGCGATGCGTCCGGGTTCCCGGACCCGGCTGTGTCACCGCCTGCGCAGCCATCCTGCGGGGAAACGCGCACGTCGCAGTATGAGCGAGCGGGACTTCATCGCGCTGATCGACGGGGTCCATCAGCTGGTCAGGGCGCCGATCGTGCTGGTCTGGGACCGCCTGAACACCCACGTCTCCCGCAGGATGCGGGAACTCGTAGCCGAGCGCGAGTGGCTGACAGTGTTCCTACTGCCCGCCTACTCACCCGACCTCAACCCCGTCGAGTGGGTATGGGCACACGTCAAACGCAGCCTCGCCAACCTCGCCGTCATGGCCCTCGACTGCCTTGAAACCCTGTTCCGCAACCGCCTCAAACGCCTTCAATACCGGCCCCACACCCTCGACGGCTTCATAGCCGGCACCGGACTCACCCTCGACACCCCAGCCTCACCTTGAAACGCCGAAGTCAGTAAGGCAGCTCAGGCCTGCGTAGAAGAGTGTGTTGCGGTGCCGCCGTGTCCCTTCCGGCACTCCGGTCAGCGGTGGGTGGGGTGTTCGGTGATCCAGCGGGCCGCGAGGAGCCCGGAGCCGGCTGTGAGGACGGCGGCCGCGATGACGGTGGCGTTCAGCCCGAAGGCGTCGGCGAGGATGCCGGCGGCGAGGGCGCAGGCGGCGTGGCCGATGTCGCGCCAGAGGCGGTAGGTGCCCAGCGTGTTGGCGCGCCAGGCGGGGTGGGCGAGTTCGAGGGCGACGTGGGCGGCGGTGTCGCGTAGGGCGAGGGCGAGGGCGAGGGCGAGGCCGGCGGCGACGAAGACGACGCCGCTGAGTTCGGCTGCTGGACCACCGCCACGGAGATCGAGACGGCTGCCGAGGTCTTCGTCAAGGCTGCGCGGCCCGGTCCTGATCTTGGTGCGCGCGGTGCCCGGGGGCGGCGGGGTTCGGGTGCGATGGGAGGGTGTGGGAGCGGTCGGGAGCCTTTCGGGCGGCCCATCTTTACGCGCGGTGGCTTCCGACCAGGTATTCCCCGTGCTCTAGCAAGTCTCTGCGGTCAGGAACCTTCTCGGTATCTCTTCTTCTTTCGGTCTCGGGCGTAGCTGATGAAGCTGATGTAGAGGAGTTTGATACTGAAAGACGAGATGATGATTCCAGCGATGATCCATGTCGTCCCCCATCAGCCGCGATCGCCATCGGGGTCCATGATTGGAAGCCGCAGGAAGTTGCTCGCTATAAGAATCAGCCTAATTGCCGGTTTCCTTGGTTTTCGACCAGCCCTCAATTCAAAGAAGATTGTGAGGGTCATTAGGAACATGAAAGAATAGAGACCAAAAACCCACGGGGCGGGGTTCATGTCCGTGGATCCCTCAACGAAGCGGATCTGCCGGGGCCACTCCCATAGCATGATCAAGACCAGAGCTTGGATCGGGATGGATCGCCGCAAGTCTCGTGCGATTACATGAAGTTGTTCCTCGCGTCGAAGGGCGAAGTCGGCCATTCCTTCGAAAAGAGGGTTGGGTGCGGTTTCAGGATCCAGTCCTTGTCGCGCGCGGACGGCTTCTGTGAAAGCCTCTTCCTGATTGGCTGCGCGAATGCACATCCGCACATCGCCCGCGTAGGATGAGATTTCTGAATGGAATCCATCCGCGGTGTCCGCGTTGAGTCGGGCCGTGTTTGCCAATTGCACCCAGCCGGGGCTGTCTTCCGTGGATCGTAACTGTCCGGTGAGATTGACCCAGAACAGCTGCTTCCTCTTCATGTCGTACACGACGCCAACGATGGGGATCCGGCTCTGCCGCCAGGCGTCGAAGTGGTCTTCTACGGGGATGGTGTACCCGTTGGCTCGCTTGTATTTTTTGCCGCTCTTTACCTGAATGGCAATCCGGCAGCCTGTTCGTTTCCCGCCCCGCGTGAAGTTTGCGATCATGTCTTCACCGCGGTCGTTTCCGCCGTCGATTTCCTGAACGATGTGATCATATTTTTTGAGGAGTGCACGCAGGGCGTTGACGCCAGCCCGCTCAATTCGGCGGCTAGAACGTACAGTTGACACCGTTCCCCACTCGAAATCAGTCGGAGTTACAGGCTGTTGTGATGGGCGGCGGTCGGCGCGTGTGCTCGTCGGCGTAGGAGCCAGCGTCGTAGTTCGTCGGCGCACCACACCACGAAGGGGAACGGGATGACGAGCGCGACCATGGCGGGGGTGAGGGCGGCGGTGCCCAGGAGGTGCTGGAAGGGCGGGGCGTAGATGAACAGCGCGGCCAGGGCGAGTTCGAAGCCGATGCCCCACAGCAGCAGGGGGTTGGTGAAGACGCCGATGGAGCGCAGGGAGGCGTGGTCGGTGCGGGCGGCGAAGGCGGTGCCGATCTGGCCGGCGACCATGCCGAGGAAGGTCATGGTAGTGGCCTGCTGGTAGGCGTGGTGCAGTGGGGCGCCGGGGCCGGTGGGGTCGCCGGGGTGCCAGCCGGCGTGGATGAGGACGGCGAAGAACCCTGCCATCTGCAGGGCGGCGCAGATGACACCGAGGAAGAGCCAGGCGCGCAGGAGCATGGAGCCGCGGATGACGCCTTCGGAGCGGGGGCGTGGCGGGCGCTCCATCAGGCCGGGTTCGGCCCGCTCGCGGCCCAGGGCGAGGGCGGGCAGGGTTTCGGTGCCGACGTCGAAGGCCAGCAGCTGCAGCACGGTCAGGGGGAGCGGGATCGCTCCACCGCCGAGGGCGAACACCAGGAACGGGGTGATCTCGGGGGTGGTGTGGGCGAAGATGTAGCAGATGAACTTGCGGATGTTGTCGTAGATCCGGCGCCCGGCCCCTACGGCCGTGACGATGGTGGCGAAGTTGTCGTCGGTGAGGACCATGGTGGCCGCTTCGCGGGCCACGTCGGTGCCGGAGCGTCCCATGGCCACGCCGATGTCGGCGCGCCGCAGGGCGGGGGCGTCGTTGACACCGTCGCCGGTCATGGCCACCACATGGCCCTCGGCGCGCAGAGCGTCGGCGATGCGCAGCTTGGCCTCCGGTGAGCTGCGGGCGAAGATCAGCTCCCGGTTGTGGCGCAGCAGCTGGTCGAGCGCATCCTCGGGCATGTGGTCGAGTTCTTCGCCGGTGACCACCCGCGGGTGCGGTCCGCCTATGCCGACCTGGTGGGCGATGGCTGCGGCGGTCAGGGCGTGGTCGCCGGTGACGATGAGGACTCTGATGCCTGCGCCGTGGCAGTGGGCGACGGCCTCGGCCACTTCGGGGCGGGGCGGGTCGGCCATGGCCGCCAGGCCGATCAGGGTCAGGTCCTGCTCGGCTTCGGCACGGCTTTCGGGCAGGGCGGCGGTGTCCAGGGGGCGCTCGGCCAGGGCCAGGACCCGTAGTCCCTGCCGGGCAAGGGCATCGACCTGCTCCTCGACCCGGCGGCGGACGTCGTCGGTGAGGGTCTGGGTGCTCGCGTCGGTCCACAGGATCCGGCTGCAGCGCGGGACCACGGCTTCGGGTGCGCCCTTGGTGTCCGTCCACACTCCGTGATCGCGTTCGTCCACGGTGGACATCAGCTTGAGCACCGGGTCGAAGTGGAACTGGCGCCGGCGGCCCCGTTCCCGCTCCGCTGTAGTGAGGCCGTGGCCCAGACGGCCGGCTGCTTCAAGCAGGGCAAGCTCGGTGGGATCGCCGATCGCTGTGATGTTGCTGTTGCCGGTGGCGGGCTGGGCGTTGTTGCAGCGGGTCATCACCGCCGCGAGGCAGGCCAGGGTCGCGTTGTCTGTCGTTGCCTGCTCGGTGTCGGCGCCGGTGAGGTGCTGTGGTCCGGCGGTGGTCCACACGGTGGCGACGTGCATGCGGTTCTCGGTCAGTGTGCCGGTCTTGTCCGTACAGATCACGTCCGCCGAGCCCAGGGTTTCCACCGCGCTGAGCCGCTTGACGACCGCCCCGCGCCGTACCAGCTCCCGCACCCCCAGGGCCAGTGCCAGGGTGATGACCGGCAGCAGCCCTTCGGGGACGTTGCCGACGAGCAGGCCGACCGCGAAGACGACCGCGTCGTGGAACGGCAGTTTCGCCCCGTACACCGCCACCGGCAAGAACGCCAGGCCCATGACCACCGCGATCAGCGCGATCAGCCAGGCCACCCGTCGCACCTGGCTCTCCAGTGGGCTGACCTCCCGCTCCACCCGCTCCGAGAGCGCGGCGATCCGCCCCAGCTCGGTGTGCATGCCGGTGGCGAACACCAGAGCCCGCCCCTCGCCTTCCGTGCACACGGTCCCGCTGAACACCAGGTCCCGGGCCTGCAAGAGCGGCACATGCACATCGGCGAGATCGGCGGACCGGTAGGCGGGTACCGACTCGCCCGTCAGCGCCGACAGGTCGACCTCGACCCCTCCCGTGATCAGCCGCGCGTCAGCAGAGATCCGGTCCCCCTCCTCCACCACCAGGACATCCCCGGGAACCAGATCGACCGCATCGACCACCTGCTCCCGCCCGTCGCGCAGCGCCTTCGCCTGCTCCGGCAGATAGGCCGCCAGCGCTTCCACCGCCCGCTCGGCCTGCATCTCCTGCACGAACGCGAAAGCCGCATTGACCACGATCACCACAACGACGGCCAGCGTCACCGCGGCGATCCCCGCCCACCACGCCAGCAGCGCCGCCGCCCACAGCAGCAGCGCCAGTGGATGGGTGAACTGCCGCGCCAGCTCCCCGGGCCAGCGCCGGCCACCGCGCCGGCGCAGCATGTTCGGCCCGTAATGCACCAGCCGCCGGGCCGCCTCCCGCGCGGTGAGCCCCTGCCGCGTACTGCGCAGATCCCGCAGCAGCAGCTCCACCCGCTCCTCAGGGTCCAACGGCGCAGCCGCCGGCTCCGACACCCCGAGCTCGCCGGACACCACCCCTCACCCCGAAGCAAGGCCCAGGCGGGGGCCCCACCGGGCCGCTATCACGCACTGCATCGCCACCACCACCTTCTCCGCGGCGCCCGACCATTCCACTTTCAGGGTGCGCGCCGCCCTCCACCGGAGCCAGTCACGCCGACACCCCCCGCACCCGGTCACGCCCTATGCCCGCGCCAAAGACGCAGAGCAGCTGCGTCGACGGGAGCGCAACGCTCCCTGAGCGGTCATCGGTCATACCGTGCGGCCGGTCCAGCGAGGTTCCACCCGCTCCCGTTCACGGCCCCACGCGAGGAGCCGCTGCCGTTCCAGGGAGAGAGCGAGGGTCCTGCGGACCGCGAAGACCGCCGCAGCGGTACCAGCAGAGGCGCCGGTGCCCACGACAGCGCCCGCCGCCACGGGCGCCGACGGGCGAATGGGAGGCGCGGTGACGCAGCCTCGACCATCGAGCCAGATCTGCAGGTGTCCGCCCTCTCGCAGCCCCACAGCCGCTTCAACGACCGTACGGTGATACCCGGCGGCGTCATGCCATTCCGCAGGCGCCCGCGCACCATCCGAACGCAAGCCGCCCTGGTTGACGTTATCCGCGAGTACCTTGGCGTCAACGACATGACGCGAGGCCAGCTGGGCACGGCGCACCTCGGCGTAGTATCCGTGGGCAGCGCTGGCCGCCAACCAGGCAGCCAGCGGTATGGCGACCGCCGAGATAATCCACAGCAGCCGCATCAACTGCACCTCCAGCCGGTCCGACGGCCGCTGGAGCCGATCGCACAGCACACCCCGCTGCGGCGTTCCTCGCGCCCGCGCAGGGCAGATTCTCCAGGGTCCGAACGCCTACATGATGAGCTCACCCTCTCTCGGCCCGGTGCCCTCACCCATCTCCGCACCGCCCCGCCCGCCCCTCAAGGGCCACACGGTCACCGGCCTTACCCCTACTGGACCTGCGGGCCGCGACATGAAGAAGTCCCACAACCTAAGTCGGCATCACTGCACTACGTATCCTGATAGACACAGTCCGTGGCGGTCGATGGTCGCGAGGAGATCTCCCGTGCGGGGAGGGACGGTCCGGTGCTGCGGCCGAACTGGTGGGCAGGACAAGGATGTTGCGGTGCTGCTCTGAGGCTTGCTGGCGCAGGAGCCGGTTCTCCGTTACGGCCTGGTGCAGCGCGCCGACGAGGGCTTCGTTGCCTGACGGGCACTGCGGATCGAGCCTGCGAACGTCGGCGCCTGGGCGGCGGCGTGGATCGCCCGCCGGGGCAGCCGGCCCGGAGATGCCGGCGCCTTCGGCCAGATCCTCGTGGAGGGCGGCGAGGGTGTCGGCGGTGGCGCGGGCGGTCTCGATGTCGAGGAGGTCGTGGATGCCGTCGCGGCTTCGTGCGGCGTAGCGGCGCTGACGGCGGTACGCATGTGGCCCTACTGGATGGCCAGGGCGACGAGCCCGCCGGGACGGCGGGCGATGTGCCAGGCCAGGGTGCGGCGGAACCGCTCGGTCCCGATGGCGCCGTGAGGGTCGTCAGGGATCGTCTCGTGGGGACGTCCGCAGCGGCCGGCCAGGGCGGATGCCCAGATGATGAAGTCCTCGATGCGGCGGTTCATCGTGGGCGGGTTCAGCGCTCCGGGGTAGGTGCGGTGCTTGGGGAAGTCGTGGGCGGTGGCGCCGAAGCGGAGGCCGTCGGCAGGGACCATCCGTTCGAGGACCTGGATGGCGCGCCTGGCCGGCGGGATGGCGACCCAGGGGACGTCGCGCATCTGGCCGCGGGAGAGGCGATTGCCGTCCTCGTCGCGGGCGGTCTTGAAGACGTGCCCGTAGATCAGCGGGCGCCCGTCGCCCGCATCGGGGCAGCAGCCGGTGCGCAAGCCGAGGGTTACTGGCGGGAGGGGGGTATTCCAACCGTGCACTGTTCCCCTCTGATGAGGATCTCTGGATTCGGCCAGGGCTACTCGTCGCTCCACTTGCTTCGCTACTCAAGCGAGTGGGGAGCGGGAGTGAGCGCGTCGCAGGTGGCGAGCCGGGGCCGCCCCGCTTGTGGAGTGTGCGGGCCGTGCCGAGCCGTCAAGGACGCCTTCGGCGGCGCGTTGCGCTGGGCTTCGCCCATCCTGGACTGCTCGCCCCGCCCCTGGACCTGGCTGGCTATCGGGCGGCCCCTCCCTTGTGGCGCCCGACCGCAGGTCAGGTGCCGTGTAGGTGGGGAGATCCATCGAGCAGGTGTGAGGTCACCCCCAAGCAGGGGGTGACCGGTTTCAGCGAGCCTCATCACCCTCCTCCTAGCCTGTCGTTCTTCTGCGCTCGGCTCGAATCAGGATCGCGACTCAGCCTGGGTTCCCCGCGTGAAGGGTGCCTTTTGAAGAGGGACGGGCGGATCAGTGACCCACTCGATCGGCAAGTTTCTGTGCCGAGGCGAGCGTGGCCGTGACGTCTCTATCGATGGCAGTAAGCGCCGTGCTGACAGCAGCGGATGTCGTGGCCCGGGTCAGGACCAGGCAGTCGGCAGCGGTGGTCCGGACGTCAGCGAGGTAGCGAACCCACAGGCGCTCGGCTGCGACAGGCACGGCCGGGTCGTACAGCCGGGCGTCGTCCCTGGCGTTCTCCTTGAGGGAGGACAGCTCTTCGCAGGCGGGAATAGCCATCCGTGCCACGGTCCGTACGTCGTCGGGGTCGCCGGCTGCCGCCTTCTCCACATTGGCCAGTGTGTCGATCGCGCCCCCGTACCGGTCCACCGTGTCGCCCGCGTACCGCACCCAGTCGGCTAGCGGGGAGATTCCCGTACGGATGTGCCCGGTCGGGGACGTGGCGTATTCGAAGAGCAGGTCGTCCCGTGGTAGAGGGGCGACCATGACGATCGCCTGGTAGGCGGTAACGGATAGGACCAGGCTGACAGCGACCGCGTTGACGCAGCCCACCATGACCCGCGGCCTGGCGAGGGGACCCACCCCGGCGGTGCCACCAGTCGCGGCGGCGATGGTCCGAGCGTGGGCGCGGCTTCGTAGCAGTGAACTACCGGCGTGGGCCAGAGCACCGACGACCGCGGAGAGGAGCAGTCCGGGGGCGAGCACGTAGCCGAGCGTGTATTCGGCCAGCGGTAGGAAGCGGATGGGGTACCAGCTGCAGGTGGTCGTCAGGTTGTTAAGCGGTCCGAGGCAGCCGTCGACGCTGCCTTTCAAGTACTGGCCGATAACGCCGGTCACCCCGGTGATTCCTGCCGCGATGAGTGTGGTGATCAGCGGGTATCGGCTCTTGGCGGACGCCCCGACCCAGACGGCCACCACGGCCATCGTCGTGCAGATCACCAGTACGGCCCATGCCAGGTCGAGGTTACTGTCGACCCGCCAGCTGTGCGCCGCGAGCGCGGGACGGGCGATCAGCGGCTCGGCCAGCAGGCCGAGAAGGCAGGCAAGCCCACCGAACTCACCGGTCCGTACGACCCAGTCCAGGTCGGGCGCATTCACGGCGGGCGGCACCGCCCCCGGCTGCGCATGATCCAGCCAATTGCCCTTCTTCTTGGCCTTGCTCAGGTCCCGCCATTTCTCTGTGTGCACGGCCCGCCACACCGCCAGAAAGAGGAGCCAGGCAAGCAGTGCAATCACGAAGAAGCCTGCGGGTCCGGCCACCATCATGAGCAGGAGGAGGCCGAACAGCCCCGCAAACAGCGTGGCCACCATGGCCCCAAACAGCACGTTCACCAGTACGGGCTGGAACCAACTTGGCATCGAACGCTCCAGTCGCGTGAACGCGCCGTCGACGGCCCGTCCAGCCCTGACCAGCACACTTGGGGCAGCCATCGGCAACCGGGCGAGCCATAGTTGGAGCGGGACCAACCAGAGGAGCGGCACCGCCCACCATAGGCCCGAAAAACCCAAGTCACTGCCCGGCAATGCGGTCAGCAGGGCGGTCAGCCGCAGCAGCCACGGTGCATGTGCGGCAGATAGGTCGGCCCGGGCAAGTTGATCCTCAATGGAGAAGTGCCAGCCGGTGACCCACTGTTCGGTGTGCCACCACAGTAAGACAAAGGCCAGGACGAGACCGGGGGCCATCAGTCCGGTGATCATGGCACTGTTCAGCGACTCGCCACGGTATGTCCTGATCCGCAGCTCTGCGAACTGCCCCGTCCAGGCGGTCAGCACAACCACCACGGCAACCAGGAGCAGGAGGACCTCCGGGTGCGCGGGCAGCGGCTGCCCCGCCTCGCCCACGCTGGCCGTCAACTCGCCGACGGCCAGACCGGTTCCCAACCACACGCCGGCGACCCAGCTGGAGGGCAACCGACGCCCCGTGAGCACCGCGTGCACCATGGCCCGCCACAGCGCCACCCCACCGACGCCCACGGTCAGTCCGGCGATGAGCAGGTACTGCACCATCCCGGCCCAGGACCCGGCCGCGCCGACAGGCGAGGCAAGTTGCGCGGACGCGATAGCGGCTGTCAGCCCGGTGCCGAACACCGGCAGTGCTCGCAGCGCGAACAGCGCTTCGGGGGCGGTCAGCGACTGGCTACGCAGCCGCCATGACGGGTGGTTGCGCCACACCTCCGTAAAGGCGGCAGTGGCCCGTGCCCGGCGGCTTTGGTACGGGGCAGCGTCATAACCGTCGTACCGATCGGGCAGCAGGTCATTGCTGTTGACTCGCCACCGGCGCACGGCCGTTCGGTCGGCATAGAGTTCGCGGGTACGCAGGATATCGGCCCGGGTGAGGTAGGCCATCACGATGATGAGGGCATCCTGGAACACCGGGGCTGCCCCGGGCGCAGTGCCGCCGACCAGCCGGGTGGTGACGATCACCGCGACATCGGGGAGCAGCACGGCGCAGAGCAGCACCCGCCACATCGCCACCGTCGCGTAGGTGATGCCGACGTCGCGGTTGTGAATGTGCGCCAACTCGTGCAGGAAGATAGCCCCAAACCGCTTCGGGGCGGTCTCCCGGGTGACGACGAGACCAGCGTTGAGCCGCACCGTAGGCGCGCGTTGTGTGCCAAAGACAACGGCGCTTGCGGTTACCGCTCCGGGGGCCACGACGAACCGCGGCCGGGCACTCAGCTCCCCTGCCCCCACGAATGCCTCCGCGAGGCGGTCGAACTCGGCGGCCAACGTACCGCCGTCTCCGATCTCCGCCAGCGGAACGACCCCCGAGCGCCGCTCTTTCCAGTCCGGCAGCCTCCGGTATAGCCATACCGTCACGCCGACGAGTACGACCGGGGCGGCGTACGACACCCAGACCAGGTCTCCAGGGTGGCCGTTACCGGAGACGGCGGCTACCCGCGAGGCCAGGTCATGAGCCACCCCTGTGCTCGCCGCGACGAAGAGCACCAGGAGCAGGACGAACCTCTGGGTCGTACCGGCGGCCAGCACCCGTTCATCGAGCACGGCCGATTGGTCGTGGGTCGGCGCGGCGGCCGCCGCCGCCCTCATGTTGCGTCGGTGCCCACGCTGCCGAGCTGGATACGACCGACGACGCTGGCGGCGAGTTGTTCGGCCCTGGCCCGCTCCATACCTGCCTTGCTAGCCATCTCCACTACCCGGCTCTGCACTTCGAGCAGTTCGGCGGGACCGAAGTGGGGCAGTGGCGCCGGCTCGGTACCGACCCTCCGCCTGCGGAACAGAGCACGAACTCGCGTTTGCAGGCCGTCCGACGCCGACTCCGCCAGCCGGTCGGTGACCTTCTGGACAGCACCCCAGATGATCGGCGTCACTAGCACAACGACCTCGCCCACGCCGAAGCCGAGCGGATCATCTCCTTTCGTGCCGGTGGCGAACCGTCGGCCGATCTCCGCGTCATCGAACTGTTCTAACCCGGCCAGCAACGGCAGTTCCTGCGGGGCGAACTCTCGCAGCACGTCCCGCACCACCTCCACCAGCAACGGACCCCGACTCTGGCCTAAGCCCTCGCCACGCTCCACCGAATCGATACCCATCAGACCTCCCCGTCGCCACCGCAGGACCTCAGTCCCCGGCACTGCAGCACCACAACAGCGTCCCATGTAGGCGGTTGCGGAAATCACAGTACAAACCTTCAAGCCCCGAGGCGCTCTATTCCCCCTTCTTGTCCCGCTTGTTGGCCCCGTCCTCAGCTCGTGCAGCGAGGTACTCGGCCCAGCCCCGCCGGGCATAGGCGACCCAGCGCAGCGCGGTGTGGCGGTGCGTCCCGGTCACGTCGGCGAGGATCGGGCTGGGGAGATCAGCAGCGAGGGCGGCCAGCGCCGTGTTGCGAGCGGTGCGAACCGGGATGCCGTGGCGGCCCAGCTTCTGGGGCATGCCGTGCGTCGAGATCGGCTTGCCCGGGACCATGCCCGGGAAGAGCCACCGAGGCCCTGGGTGGACTCGCGAGAGCTGCGGGCGCAGTTGGGGCTGTTCGGCAAGTTGACGGAGGAGCTCGGCGAGCCTTGGCGGCAGTAGCGAAATTCATCCTGCTCCTCGGGGAAGTAGCCGGCCCGCAAGGAGCTGTACTTCCTCACTCCCCGGCATTGCAGTTGAGCGCTGGACCAGGTTCGGTCGCCGACCTTGTAGGTCATCGTCCGCCTGACCTCCTGGACAGACACCTCGGTTCCGACGGCCTTCAACGCCTGCGTCGCCGCATCCGTACCTCCGCCTGGGCCGAACACCTGGCGCACCCTCCTGCGCCGACTCCTGGCCCGGATCCTGGCCGGCCTCAGCCGTACCCGGTAGTCAGCGCCCGATCGGCGCCGCGGGCGCCCGATCGGCGCCGCGGGCGGCCGCTCGGCCCGTAGGCAGGCCAGCCTCCCGGCCGGGCGGCGCCGTCGGCCTGGTTCGGCCGGTGCTCGCTCACCTCAACCGAAAGGCGAACATGACCGAGACCGAGAACATCTACGCCGCCGACGAGCCGGGCTGTGTGAGTGTGTCGGTCGACTACCGGCTTGCCCCGAGACCCCGTACCGGGGCCCGCTGCGTGACTGCTACGCCGCTCTGACCTGGCTGCATGACGACGCCAGCCGAGCTGGACGTCGATCCCGCCCGGATTGCCGTCTATGGCGAGAGCGCCGGCGGCGGCCTGGCCGCGACGCTGGCCCTGTTCGCCTGTGACCAGGGCCGCGTACCGGTGCGGCTGCAGGTGCTGATGTATCCGATGCTCGACGACCGCACTGCCACCCGCACCGACCTCAACCCCTATACCGGCGAGTTCATCTGGACCCCCACCAGCAACACCTTCGGCTGGACAAGCCTGCTCGGTCATGAACCCGGCCGCATCGCCACCAGCCTGGACCACGACCTGAAAGCCGCACTGAAGCAGGCATTCACCGCCCGGCCTCGGCCGGCCGTTCCCGGATCGTCAGTCCGGCGGCACATGAACCGGATTGCGTGCTGGTCGGGGCGTCGCAGTCGCCGCAGATGCCGTCGGCGGTCCGCAGCGGGCTGACGTGGCCGGCCGGGACCGCCTACCCCGGCGCGTCGGGGCTACCGCGCAGGCTGGAGCACCGCCACCAGCTGCCGAGCGGCGTCAGGGGACATGAGGATGTCGTGGATGCGGGCGGAGAGGCGGGCGGCCGCCTCCGCGCGGGGGAACATGGCCCGCTCGTAACGGTGAGCGGCCGCGTCGGGGGCGTACGGGTCGGCGGCGAGGGTGAGGCCGAGTTCGGCCCCGTCGAGCAGGGCCGCGTTGGCGCCCTCGCCGGCCGGCGGCATCAGGTGGGCGGCGTCGCCGAGGAGGGTGACGCCGGGCACGTGCGCCCAAGTCAGCCCGACCGGCAGCGCGGACAGGGAGCGGACCGCGAGCGTGTCGTCGCACGCGTCGATCAGGTCAGTGAACTCCGCCGCCCAGTCGGCGAACTGCTCCCGCAGCCGTGCCCGGGCGCGAACCGGGTCGTCGAAGGGGATGCCACAGGTGGCGGGCCAGTCCTCGGCTCCCTGGAAGGTGAGGTAGACGCGCAGCCGGCCGTCGCCGTTGAGCTGCGCGGACAGTGAGCGGCCGGGGCCGAAGGCCCAGTAGTTGCCGCGTCCGACCCGGGCGGCCAGGTCGGGCCGGGCGTGGGCGAGGTCGGGGATGCCCAGTTCCACGACGTGGGCGCCGAGAGGGGCCGGCCGGGCGTCGGTGACCAGGGGGCGTACGCGGGAGTTGGCGCCGTCCGCCCCGACGAGCAGGTCGCACTCGGCGGTCCGGCCCCCGGTGAAGTGCAGGCGGTGGCGGCCCCCGGGCAGCGGCTCGGCCCGCTGGAGGCCGTGGCCCCAGGCGACGGCGCCCGGCGGCAGCGAGCCGAGGAGGATCGTGCGCAGGTCCGCACGGTCGACCTCGGGGCGGTCCAGCGGGGCGTCGTCGGGGGTGTCCTGCCGCAGCAGGACCGCTCCGGTGTGGTCGAGCAGCCGGTGGTCCTGGCCCTCCCGCCGCGCTATGGCCAGGAACTCCGCCTCCAGCCCGGCCTCGCGCAGCGCGCGCTGGCCGCTGTCGGGGTGGAGGTCGAGCATGCCGCCCTGGATCCGGGCGGCCGGTGATGCCTCGCGCTCGTACACGACGGCCTCGATGCCGTGCATGTGCAGGACGCGGGCCAGGACCAGGCCGCCGGGCCCGGCTCCGACGATGGCGATGCGTGGCATGGGTGTGCTCCTTCGGCCGGAATCGGATTCGTATCGATACGCTGTATGGCGACGATACACCGTATCGACAGGAGATCGATACACTGTATTGAGACGAGGAACGGTCCAAGGGCCTCAGACAGAGGTAGGGGAGTCCATGCTCATCTGGGAACGGCCAGAGCCGGCCGTACGGTCGTCGCTCAGTCCGCTGAGCCGCGACCGGATCGTGCGGGCCGCGATCGGGCTGGCCGACGGTCACGGCCTGCCGGCGGTCTCGCTGCGCAAGGTCGCCGCAGCCCTCGACGCCGGCCCGATGCGGCTCTACCGCTACGTGGACACCAAGGAGGAGCTCCTCGACCTGATGGTCGACGCGGTGTACGCGGAGATCCCCCTGCCCGAACCGGGCGAGGGGGACTGGGAGGCATGTGTACGGACCCTCGCGCACGGTCTGCGCGGCGCGGCCCTGCGCCACGAGTGGTTCGCCGACCTCCTCGGCGGCCGTCCGCAGCTCGGTCCTGCGGCCCTCGGCCACCTGGAGGCGACCCTGGCCGCCCTGCGCCGCGCCCCGGGCATCGGTGACGACGACCCGAACGCCCTGATGCGCGCCCTGCAGGCGGTGAACGGCTACGTGCTCGGTGCCGTCCGCCACGAAATCGTCGAGCTGCGCGCCGAACGCGAGAGCGGCCAGACGGAACGCCAGTGGCAGGCCACCTCCGGCTCCTACCTCCGGCGCCTCTTCGCCGTCGGCCAGTACCCCGCCCTCGCCCACCTCGTCACCCGCGGCACGGACCAGGACCCCGCCGCGATGTTCGCCGCCGGCCTGGACGTCATGCTGACCGGCCTGGCGGCTCCGGCCTAGCCGGCGCGGACGCCGGCAGCGGGGCCCGTCACGAGAGCGAGGCTGGCAGCCGTAAGCGTCAGGATCGACGAACGGGGCCTGGCGGCGGGAAGCACTGCGGCGCGGCAGGCCGGGCGTGTCGAGGTCCGGTTCCGCGCCGCCTCCGGGGTCACCGAGATCCTGCACCCGCCCCTCCCCCGATCGACTGCTCCTGCGGTTCGCGGATGCGCCTGCACCTCACCCGGGACAGCGGCGGCGCCCCGGGGCTCAACGTGGGTCGCTTCGGTGAACTCCGCGTGTTTCGACGAGCACTACCTGTGCGCGATGCACAAGCGCAGCACGTACTTCGAGGCGCCGGCGGCGGGCCGCCACCCTCGCCGGGCGGCGCCCGCACTGCTGCGCTCAGTGCCTGAGGTCCGCGTCGTCTACCTTGACAGGCAGGGCTACCACGACGTTCGGTTCATCGGCACGGTGAGTACCGGTCGGTCGCCCTGGGACTGAACCCGGTGGGCATCTCCCGCCACTGACACCGGACCGGAACCGCCAGATCACCCCGCACGACTGCTGACCGGCATCGAGCAGGAGGGTCTCGCCGCGACGGCGGGCCTTGATTCTCTGGTCCTGCCCGGCATTGGCTCGCGCGGCCTGGCCACATCAGTGGGGTTCGACGGTTCCGGGTCCCTCGACACGCCCGTCGGAGCCGAGACGCCCTGAGTGGTGATCGGGCCGACCGACTGGGCGCTGGTCATGGCCGCGGGCCCCGAGCCTGAGCGCGACGTGGTCCGCGCTCGTCGCCGTACTCGTCCGATGTGCTGCCTGTCGGCGTGTCCGCGCGCGCTGGCGCCCGCAAACCCAGTGACGCGTTCGCACGGCCACGCCCCTCGGACGGGTGCAGGCTCGGGATCGAGATCCCGTTTTTCGAAAAGGTGTTATGGCGGCTTCCGCCGCGAGTCTCCTTCTGTGTCAGGCCAAGCAGTGACGTACGAGGAGAGACAATGCAGCACCGCGACGATGAGCTCATGACCTGGATATCCGCCGACCGAGCCGTACAGGAGGTTTCGGAGGGTTCGGTGACCGGGCGCCGCAAGCCGCGTCGCAAGGCTCGCCGGAAGGCTCCGCTGCTGGGAATGGCGGCGGCCATGGTCGTGCTCACCGGAGCCGGCGCCTATGCCCTGTCCTCCGGGTCATCCCAGGCGCAGTCTCCTGCCGGTACGGCCGCGGCGAGCGCGCCCTCGGCGTTCCCCGGCCGGGCGGGCGACCCGGGCAGTTCGGTGCCTGCCCAGGCCGGCGCCAGTCCCAACGCGAGTTCCAGCGCCAGCGCGTCCGCCAGCCCAAGCCCCAGCTCCGGCGCGGGCACCCAGGCGTCCGCCTCTGCCGAGCCGCAGGCGAAGCGGTCCCCCGCGGCGCCGCCCGCGAACCGGGAGCAGTCCGCCTCAACGTCGGCCGGCCGGCCGACGGGCGCGGGTCCGGTGGGCGGCGACCCCTCCGTCCGCGGTCCCCGCCAGTCGACGCAGGCCGTCAAGGACGCGCAGGCCATGTCGCTCCAGCTCCTGAACGCGGAGCGGGCCACGGTGGGGCTCCCGCCGCTCGTGCTCAAGCAGGACCTCAGCGATTTCGCCCAGGGCTGGGCCAAGCACATGAGGACCACGGGATTCGGTCACTCCTCCGACGGGGACACCGCCTATCTGAAGTCCGGCTCCCGCACCTGGATCGGCGAGAACATCGTGATGTGGAGCGACTCGTCGATGACCGCGCAGGAGGCCGCCGAGAAGTTCCAGTCCATGTGGCGCCACAGCCCCGGCCACTACAAGGCGCAGACGAACCCGAAGTTCACCGAGGTGGGGGTCGGCATCTACCACGACGAATCGGGATGGTGGGGCGTGCACAACTTCTCGGACGGGAAATGACGGCCGAGAGCGTGCAGCCCGGCTGAACCGCTGCCGAACCCCTCCCCGGGCTGACGCAGCCGGCGGGCTGAGCGCCTCTGACCCGTACCCAAAGGCGAACCGGGCCACGCCGAGCCCCCTGAACTCGGTGTGGCCCCTCCCGCCACTTCCGCGCCAATGGGCTCGGTTGTGGTGATGGGTGCGGGGCCGGTTCCATGCGTATGTTCCGCCTCGATGACCCGGTGGTGACGCTGGTGGACGACGTGGAGGAAGACGAGCATGTGTCCGGCTGGTCCACGGAGGCAGACGCCGAGGCGTTGGCCGAGCTGGCGGCTGGGGAGTCCGGGCTGACCGTGAAGCGGTTGATGGTGCCCTGCATGGCGCCGGTGGCAGTGTTGGGCCCGGCGCGGGTGTCGGGCTGGTTCCTTTCGGGGCGGGCGGGGTTCAGGTGGGGCTGTCGTGGCCGGCTGGGCTGAGGGGTGCTGTCTCGGAAGGTTTGGTGGGCGTGGTCCGGCACGGCGTTCCGTACGTCGGCCCGGGGAGGCTTGCGCGTGCAAGCGGCGCCGCCGCGCTCCGAACGACCCGCTGGCTCAGGCGACGCCTCGCCGACTTCTTCCACACCTGCCGACATCGAAGAGGCACGAGCGACCGCTCGCCGCGAGCGCCGGATCCAGGCTGTCCCGACCCCGCTGCGCCCCGCCGTCCGAGCGTTCGCCGAGGCGCTGGTGGTCCAGCGAGAGAACGCCGAGCGTCTCGGGCTGCGACCGAATCAGCTCAAGACCATCGAGATCCGCCTCGACACCATCCGGGACCTCGCACGGACAGCCGCGGCTACGACGGCGGCAAGCAGATCAACGGCCGCAAGCGGCACGCCGTGGTCGACACCCTCGGCCTGCTGTTGGGCGTGATGGTCACGAGCGCGGACACCGGCGACCGCACCGCCGCCCAGGTCATGCTCAAGCAGGTGACCGACGCGCACCACCGTCTCGCCCTGGTCTGGGCCGATGGAGGCTACACCGGCAGCCTCGTCGAGCACTGCCTGGCCGCGCTCGCGCTGGTCCTTGCAATTGTCAAACGCAGCGACGACATGCGCGGCTTCGTGGTGCTGCCCAAACGGTGGATCGTCGAGCGGTTCTTCGCCCACCTGATGCGCACCCGCCGCCTGGCACGCGACTACGAACGCCGCACCGCGAGCGCCGAGGTGATGGTCTACTGGTCGATGATCCTGCTCATGAGCCGCCGCCTGGCCCGGCCACGGCCTGCGCGAGCGTGAACCGGCCCGGCGCGGGCTCGGCCAGCCAGCCAGCCGCGCGCGGCCAGGCGCTTCGCCTTCGACCGCAGTGCTTCCACCCGTGCCGGCACCACGTCCATGCCGAACGCCGCGGCCATCTCCTGGCAGGTCAACGGCCCCTGACCGAGCCGGAGACGGTCCGCGAGCGCCCTGAGGATGCGCTGGTAGTCCGCCGGCAGCACAGACCAGGCCAGTCCCTGGCGCCACACCGGCACCTGCGACTTCGGCTTCACCGCATCCCGGGCCGCCGGCTGAGCATCCACATCCCGCGGATCCGCGCTGACCTCCGTGTCGGCGGTGTCGCCGCTGTTCGGAGCCAGCACCGTATCGACCCGCCTGCGGGCAATCGCCCACTCCTGCCATTCCCGCTCGACCGCGGCCAGCTCGGCCTGAATACGGCCGGCCTCCTCCCGCAGCCCGTCGACTCGACGGCGAGCGGCGAGCTCGTGCTGTTCCAGCAGTCCAACGACCGACGGCATCCGCGACCTCCCGGCAAGAAACGACCCGACAGGCCACGACTCCCACCGAATCACCGACCCTATGCCCGACCAGCGGAAACGCAGCGATCACGCCCGGAAAGACAACAGCTTCTTACTCTGACGAGGGTTCGTAGTCGCCGACGGCGGAGTGTGAGACAGCCTCGCGCTCGTACAGGTCGGCCATCATCTCGGCCCACTTCCAGGCGGCCATGCCGGGGTCGACGAACGCGGCGCCCAACTCGTCCCTGAGCGTTCTGGTGAACCCCGGCGGGGCGATCTCAGAAAGGACGACGACTTCGGCACCGTCGCGTTCGACCGCGGCCCGTGCCGCTTCGCGAACCCGCTTGAAGAAGGTGGTCGGATCGGCTTGCGCGGCGGGAATCGACATCTCCACCGAGCGCACCGAGGCCAGGTGCCGCTCCATTCCCGTCAGCAGCGCGTTCTGCTCGACCTGCGGCGTCCACTTCCGACGCCCGACGATCACCGAGAACCGGTGGCCGAGGGTGGAGGCCAGCAGCATGCTGGCCTCGCCCATGCCGATGACGGGCAACTTCACGCACTCCCGGAGCACATGCACGCCGACGTCGAAGAAGCACCCGACCACTGATGCGCGCGCGCCGACGGCTTCGGCTTCGCGGGCCAGTTCGACGACTGGACCGATCACCCGCTGCCCGGCCTCGCGGTACTCCAAGTGGGGTGGCCCGTCCTCGAGATGACGCACCACCACGCGGTGATGCGGGGCACGCACTGCCTCGATCGCGAGTGACACTTCCTCGTCGAACGCTGCCGTGCCGACAGGGTTGATCCACTAGATGGTTCCCATGGAGATCTCACGCCCACCCGGCACCGACGCCGACGAGGACGTCGTCCCGGCGTCGTGTGAGCAGTTCTGCCAACTCCGGCACCCGCACCCACTCCACGGCACGGGAGAAGTCCTCCCGGGACGCGTGCAGTTGCTTCACGTACCTGCTGTGCATCATCGCTGCCACCGCCGAGATCTCTGGCCCGAGATGGGCATTGAGCAGCCACCGGCAGAACAGCGCGACATGGGAGAACGCCCACGTTCCGTGCAGGAACCCGAACACCGGTCGATCCGTTTCCAGCCACGGTGCGTAAAAAGTCGCATCACTGCGGTGAATTTCCCCTGCGACGTCCAGTGCGGAAAAGAGGTCGTTGAGCTCCGTGTGTGCTGCCTCGTGAATGAGTTCGCGGCTGACGTAACGATTCTCGGTGAAATAGTCCAAGTGCGCTGTGGCCGGTAGCGCGCTAGTGGTCCAGCTCCGGATCTTCGCATCGTCGGGAATCAATTCGGAGATGAGTGCGATGACGCGAGTGTTCCTGAGCACAGTCGCGCCGAACCCGGCATCCACGGCGGTGCCCAGGGCGCGTGTGACGAGATCGCGGTCAGCGGTGGTGGCGGTCGCGCAGAGCCTGGAGGAAACAATCGCAACAGGGGCCGAGGAACGCGCGACATTTTCGCTCAGGGACGCGTCATCGGTGAGTTCTCGCCATGCGGGATGCATCAGAATGATCGGGCTGCCCTCTGCCTGAAACGGCCCCAGCGACGAGGCCCCGTCGGTTCGCAACGCCATCGCGGAACTGATCGCCTGGCAGTCACCCTCCCTCACAGCCCGGCTCACCCCCTCGAACACGTGATGCGCCAACGCGTACCGCAGGGGAAGATCAGAATTCGCGACATCGCCCCAGGCGTACTCATCCTCGGCTCCAAGGGAACGCAAGACACCGTCAATACGTGCGATCTTCGCCTGCCGATAGGCGTCCACCTGTTCACGCAGATTGGTCGGCAACGTGTAAGTCGACATTCGGCATCCCCTGATCTCTCCGTTCCATTGCTTGAATGACCACTAAAACGGAGGGCGGCAGGTCTCACCCGGCCGCCCTCCACGCGCAGTCAGTCGGCAGAAACCGCAGAGAGGGATCCCGCCTCTTCACTCAGACGCCAGGTTTGCGCGTCGCCGTGAGGCGTATGGACGGTCGGGCGAATCGTCGCCTCGTCACGACGGAAGTCGCCGAGGAGTTCGTGCAGTTCGCCGAGATCAACATTATTGCTCATTTTGGCTCCTTTGGCATATGGTGGGAGGGTCAAAATTTTAGCTACCTGATTCACTGTCAAGCAAAACTGACTGGATTTATCGGCGCCTCATAAAGCAGACAACACCCATCATTATCGACATGCCAGATAAATGGTCCAATCTCTGGTTCACCTCCTGGTGCAGGGTGATTTCCAAGCCGGGGTGATCTTGTAGGCGTGCAGGTCACAGCGGTGTGACGATGTCCAGAGGGCACGCGACGTACCAACGAGAGCTTCGATGTGCCGCCAGTCTTCCACCGTCTGCCTGATCAAGCCGCCCACGCGTCAGCACCGTGCGATGGGGCCGCTGGCCGGACGGTTGCAGACACTGGACGATCGGCGGTGCCGGCGCGTGTCGGCGATCACGAAATTCGGCTCTGGCGCTGATCTTGTGACGCAGTCGGGACAGGGCGTGAGGAGCACGCGTTTGCGGAGGAAGTCGAGGTTGGCTCGTCCATACCCTTGCCTTTGAAGTAGTTTCGTCCTTGTGGCCTGCCCTTCGACCTGGCCGGAACTCCAGGGGTGGAGAGCCCGGCGGTGACGGCGTCGATGTCGCGGCTCAGTCCGTTGACGAGGGAGTGCAGGGCGGGCAAGTGGTCGGCGAGGACGCGGTCCATCCAGGCGGGCAGTTGGTCGCCCCGCAGGTCGCGCATCATGGCGGCGAAGTCGCGGACGTGGTGGGTGACGGCGTCGAGTTCGGGGCGGCCAGTCCGGATCTCCTTGAGATCGTCGGCATCATCGACGGTCAGGTTTCCGGGGTCCGTCATGATCCAGCGGAGGGTCTGACACGAAAATAGAGTTGCCCGTGCAGGTCAGCCTGCTGCGATCGGATCGAAGCGGACGGTCAGGCCGAGGCTGTTGGCTTCCTTGATCATTCGGCGCATGGCGCGTTCGGGATCGCGTTTGGCGAAGTAGTCGGCCCCGAGTTCCCGGTAGACGGTGTGGTCCGGCAGCACGTGCCAGATCGCGATGGCGAGCTTGTGCATGACGGCGACCATGGCCCTCCTGCCGCCTCTGCGCGCGGAGATGCGGCGGAAGAAGACCGAGAGGTAGGAGTCCTTGTTCCTGACCGCGGCCATGGCGGCGGTCCCGATCAGGCGTTTGAGGTTGCTGTTGCCCTGGCGGGTGCGTCCGGACTCATTCACTCCCGCCGACGCGTTCTGCCCCGGGCAGACGCCGATCCAGGAAGCGAGGTGCTGAGCGGAGGTGAACTGGGCCATGTCCCCGCCCGATGCCGCGGTAGCGCTGCCACGCCCCCTCCGAGAACTGAGATGACGCTGCGTCACCACCGAATGTGAGCCGGAGCCGTTCACTGGACAGACCCCCATCTACGTCGGCGGCAACGAGGTCGCCCCCACAACGGCCACAAGTGGAAGGCCAAGTGGTGGACGCAGGGCGAGGAGCCCGGCACCACCGGCGAATGGGGCGTCTGGCTGGACGAGGGCGCCTGCTGACCGGACGTCACCTCACGGCCACCGGCGCCACCCGGCGCCGGTGGCCGCGGTGCCGGGGTCAGCTGAGGCCGAGGTCGGACAGGGCGGTGGTCCAGTCGGTGACGATGGCGTCCTGGGCGTCGGCGAGGCTGACGTCGCCGACGTAGACGGCCTTCTTGAGCTTGTTCTCGACGGTGTCCTTGTTGCCGGCGGTCCTGGTGCCGTACTCGGGCTCGGGCCAGAGGTCGAGCGCGCTCTTGGGGGAGCCGCCGAGTTCGAGGGGGATGAAGTGGTCCTCCTCGTAGTCGGAGGTGCTGGTGTCGGTATAGCCGTACTCGACTATCTGCTTCTTCTTCAGGGCGGTGGTGTACGAACTGGAGGGCCGTACGGTCGCGGTCCAGCCGGAGACGCAGATCGTCGAGTCGATCATGGACTGCGTGACGTCCGCGTTGAGTGCGCCGGGCTGGCAGCCGGGGTCGGGCAGCGGGAGGTAGCTCTGGCTGCAGGAGGCGGCGTGGGCGGTGCCGATGCCGAAGGTGAGGCCGATGGCGCCGAGGGCCATGGTGGGGATGGCCGTGAGGATGACGCGGCGTATTCGGGACGTGGTGGGGGCTTCCGGTGTGTGCCCGGCAGGATTCCGGGCCGGTGTGGGCATGACAGCACCGGGGAGTTCTATGCGGGTAGAGCCTTTGCCTGGAGCGGGCTCGGCTTGTCCAAGGATTTGTTCAAGTCATATCATGACGCCATCAAGTCATGGCCGATGCTTTGTTGTTGGCGTGGCATGGCGCGCATCCGGTCCAGGATGAGAGCTTCGAGTACGACAAGACGGGGCGCCCATCGTGATTTCCGCGTTACTGAACATCGCCAGACTGCTGGCCCGGCCCGAGTGGATACGCCGCCATCACACGAACACCCGTGTACGGGAAGGGAAGTTCGCGGGCGAGAACACCGAATCGGTCGTGGTCTTCCTGGTCGGCATCAGGATCAACTCCTGGTGGCAGGTGCGCCACTGGCTGCCCCTGCTGCTGGCCATGCCGACCATGCTCCGCGAACTGGTGACCACGGCCGACAGCGGCCTGCTCGGCTACCGGCTGCTCGTCGGCCCCGGACCACGGCAGGCGATGCTGGTGCAGTACTGGAGCGGCCCCGAGGAACTGCGCGCCTTCGCCGAGGACCGTACGGGTTCGCACCGCTCGGCGCAGCGGCGCTTCTGGCGGCACTACGCCGACTGTGGCGGCGCCGTCGGCTTCTGGCACGAGATGTTCGCGGCCGGGCGAGGCGCCCACCACAGCCTCTACGGCAACATGCCGCCGGCCGGTATCGGCGGGCTGTACGGGCTACGTGAAGCGGCCTGGGCCCATCAGCCGTCCCCGTCCCCATCGCCGTCCCCCTCGCTGTCCCGGCCGAACAGCTCGGCGTACAGATGATCGGCCAGTTCGCCGGTCGTCGGCTTCTCGAACAGCATCCGCGCGGGCAGGTCGAGCCCGGTGAGCCGGTTGAGTCGGGTACGCACCTGGATCACCGCCAGTGAGTCGAACCCGAGGTCGGTGAAGGGCCGGTCGTCGGGGAAGGCGGCCTGGTCCGGTTCGCCGAGCCCGAGCACGGCGGCGAGTTCGGCGCGCAGCAGGTCGCGCAGCTCCGGCTTCGTCATCCGCGCGGGCCAGCTCCGCCGGGCCGGGGCCGGTGGCAGGTGCTTGCGCACGAGGCCGCCGACGATGGGTGGCGGGGCGGTCGCGGCCGGGTCTAACAGGACGGGCACCAGCACGGGTTCGGCCGAGCCGAGAGCGGCGTCGAAGAGGGCCAACCCCTGTTCCGCGCTGAGACCGGCGATGCCGGACTCCCGCATACGCCGCCGGGCGAGGCCGGAGATCTGCTCGCCGAGACCGCTGCCCGGCTCCCACAGCCCCCAGGCCAGTGACACCGCCGGCAGGCCGAGCGCCCGGCGATGACAGGCCAGCGCGTCCAGGAACCGGTTGGCCGCCCCGTAGTTGGCCTGCCCGGCCTTTCCGAAGACGCCGGCGACGGAGGAGTAGAGGACGAACGCCGACAGTGGAAGTTCCCTGGTGGCCTCGTGCAGCACCCAGGCGGCGTCGGCCTTCGGCTTGAGCACGGTGTCCATACGGGCCGGGGTCTGGGCGGCGAGCACGCCGTCGTCGACCACCGCCGCCGTGTGCACGACCGCCGTCAAGGGCGGGTCGCAGGCCGCGATCAGCCGCTCCACCACGGCCCGGTCGGCCACGTCGGCAGCGACGATCCGTACGTCGGCGCCCAGCTCCGACAACTCGGCCCGCAGGCGCTCCGCGTCCGGCGCCGCAGGGCCGCGTCGGCTCACCAGCACGAGATGGGCGATGCCGTGCTCGCGGACCAGATGCCGGGCCAGCAGCGCGCCGAGCGAGCCGGTCCCGCCGGTGATCAGCACGGTCCCGGCCGGGTCGAGCGGCCGGGCGTCGCTCGGAGCGGCCCGGGTGATCCGCAGCGCGTGCGGCACGCCGTCGCGGACGGCCAGTTGCGGTTCGAGGCTGCCGCCGACGAGGTCCAGCACGCGGTCCGCCGGAAGGCGGGCATCCCCCACGAGGTCGACCAGGGTGATCCGTTCCGGGTGTTCGGCGGCGGCCGCGCTCACCAGACCCCCGACAGCGGCGGCCGCGAGCTCCGGATCGGGCGCGGTGCCGTTCCTGGTGAGGACGACGAGCCGGCCGGCACCGTGATCCTGCCAGTGGTGCAGCGCCTCCAGCGCACGGGTCGTCAGCGACCGGACGTCGTCGCCCCAGCCGTTGAGGATCTCGAGGACCGTCGTGTCAGCGGTCGCCGGCGCGGCCGGCACCGGGATCCATCGCGGGCGGAACAGCATGCTCTCCTGCGGCGCCATCGGCCTGGTGAACATCGACGCCACCGCCGCGACCGGTGCGCCCGCGTGGTCGAAGACATCGACGGCGACGGTGTCCGATCCGGTGCGGACACACCGGATTCGCGCGCTCCTCACGCCCGGTGCGTACAGCTCCACGCCGCCCCACACGAACGGCACCCGCGCCCCGCCCGCCGGGCCCTCGGCCAGCGCCGCCGCGTGCACGGCCGCGTCGAGCAGCACCGGATGCAGCCCGAACCGCCCGGCCACGCCCTCGGGCAGGTCGATCTCGGCGAACAGCTCGTCGCCCCGGCGCCACAGCGCGGTCACCGCGCGAAAGGCGGGCCCGTAGGCGAGGGCGAACGCGAGGGCGTCATAACGGCCGTCCACGTCGAGCCGCTCGGCACCGGCCGGCGGCCATTCGGCGGCGTACGGCTCGGGCGCCGGACCGCACGGCCGTAGCCGGCCCGAGGCGTGCCGCGTCCACGGACCGGCCGCGCGCTGCTTGGCGTAGACATCGATGCGCTGCCCGTCCACGACCACCTGGAGCTGGACTTCCTTGCCCGGGGTCAGTCGCAGCGGTGCCTCGATCGTCAGCTCGTCGAGGCCCGCCGTCCCGGCGTGCAACGCGATGTCGACGAACGCGGTCGCGGGCACCACGACCGCGTCGCCGACGACATGGTCGGCCAGCCAGCTGTGGGCCCGGACGCCGATCGAGCCGCCGTGCACGATCCGCGGGGAGTCGGGTGCCACGAGGGCCGGGCCGAGCAGCGCGTGGTCGAAGCCGCCGACGCCCGGCTGGCCCTGCCGGCCCGGCTGGGGAGGATCGAGCCAGTAACGCGTGCGCTGGAAGGGGTAGGTGGGCAACGGCACCGGCCGGGCGCCGCTGCCCGCGAACACCGATCGCCAGGCGACGGGGATCCCGGCGGTGTGCAGCGAGCCGAGCGCGGTCAGCAGTGCCTCGCCCTCGTCGTGACCGGCGCGCGTCGCGGGCACGGCGGGCAGCACAGCGGCGGCGGCACGGCTGAGGACGGCGTCGGGGCCGACCTCCAGGCAGATGGTCACACCGGTCTCGACGAGCGTGGACAGTGCGTCGGCGAACCGGACGGTGTGCCTCGCGTGCCGCACCCAGTACGCGGCTGAGCACATCGCGTCGGAGTCGGAGAGCCCGCCGGTCAGCCCGGAGACCACCGGAGTCCCGGGGCGGTGGTAGGTCAGGGTCTCGGCGACCTCGCGGAACTTGTCGAGCATCGGCTCCAGCAGCGGGGAGTGGAAGGCGTGGCTGACGCGCAGCCGGGTGCTGCGCCGGAAGCGGCCCGCGAGGGCCGTCGTCGCGGCCTCCTCGCCGGACACCACGACGGCATGCGTGCCGTTGACCGCCGCGATCGACACCCGGTCGGCGACCTCGGCCACCAGCGGCGCGACCTCGGCCTCGGTGGCCTCCACCGCGAACATGACGCCGTCGGCGGGAAGTTCCGCCATCAGCCGCCCACGGGCGCCGACCAGAGTCGCCGCGTCCTCCAGCGACAGCACACCGGCGACGTGCGCGGCGGCTATCTCGCCGGCCGAATGCCCGACCAGCACATCCGGCCGCACACCCCAGGACTCCAGCAGCCGGTGGAGCGCGACCTCGAACGCGAAGAGGGCGGCCTGCGCGTGATCGGTACGGTCCAGCAGCCTGTCCGGTCCGGTGCTGAAGGCGATCTCGCGCACCTCGCCGCCGAGCGCCCGGCACGCCTCATCGAAAGCCTCGGCGAACACCGGAAAACGCTGCGCCAGGTCCCGGCCCATGCCCGCCCGTTGCGCACCCTGACCGCTGAACAGGAACGCGATACGCGCGCCTGCCCGCACCGCCGTACCGCCGCCTTCGCCGCTGGCCAGCGCGCGCAGCGCGGCCCGGTCCCCGGCGGCGACCATGGCGCGGTGAGCCAGCGCCGTACGGCCCACTGCCAGCGTGTAGCCCACACCGATGTCGTCCGGCGCGTCCAGCAGCGCGGTGGCGACGGCGCGCAGTGCGTTGCCGTCGGCGGCGCTGAGCAGCCAGGGAGCGGCGGGGAACCCGGGCCTCGCGACCGCGACCGGATCCTCGGCAGGGGCCTCCTCGATGATGACGTGCGCGTTGGTCCCGCCGATTCCGAACGAGGAGACGGCGGCCCGTCGCGTCCGGCCGCCCGCCGGCCACGGCTGGGCGGTCGCGAGGAGTGAGACGCGGCCGGCCGACCAGTCGATCCGGGGGCTCGGGTTGTCCGCGTGGAGCGAGGCCGGCAACTGCCCGTGCCGCATCGCCTCGACCATCTTGATCACACCGGCCATACCGGCCGCCGCCTGGGTGTGCCCGAGGTTGGACTTCACCGAGCCGAGCCACAAAGGCCGGTGGTCCCGGCCCTGGCCGTAGGTCGCGAGCAGCGCCTCGGCCTCGATCGGGTCGCCCAGCGGCGTCGCCGTTCCGTGCCCGTCGACCGCGTCGACGTCCGCCGCGGACAGCCCGGCATCCGCGAGCGCCGACCCGATCACCTCGCGCTGCGCGCGGGCGCTGGGCGCGGTGAGCCCGTTGGACGCGCCGTCGGCGTTCGTCGCCGAACCCCGCAGTACCGCCAGCACCGGGTGCCCGTTGCGGCGGGCGTCGCTGAGCCGTTCCAGCAGGACGAGCCCGGCGCCCTCGGACCAGGCCGTGCCGTCGGCGTCCGCCGCGTACGACCGGCAGCGGCCGTCCGGCGACAGACCGCGCTGCCGGCTGAAGGCGAGGAAGGTCCTCGGCGTCGACATCACGGTCGCGCCACCGGCCACCGCGAGCGAGCATTCGCCCGTACGCAGAGACCTCGCTGCCCAGTGCAGGGCGACCAGCGAGGACGAGCAGGCCGTGTCGACGGTGACGGCGGGACCGGTGAGCCCGAAGGTGTAGGAGATCCGCCCGGACGCGACGGCGTGCGACGACCCGATGCCGAGGCGGCCCTCCAGCTCATGGGCCTCGAACCGGCTCGCGTAGTCCTCGTTCATGACGCCGATGAACACGCCGGTGCCGCTGCCGCGCAGCGTCGTGGCGTCGATGCCCGCCCGCTCGAACAGCTCCCACGAGGTCTCCAGCAGCAGCCGTTGCTGCGGGTCGGTCGCCAGCGCCTCGCGCGGCGACACGCGGAACATCCCCGCGTCGAACTCGGCCGCGTCGTAGAGGAAACCGCCGCGCTGGGTGGTGGAGGTGCCGATCCGGTCCGGGTCGGGGTCGTACAGACCGGCCAGATCCCAGCCCCGGTCGTCGGGGAAGTCACCGGTCGCGTCGACGCCGTCGCGGACCAGCTGCCAGAGATCCTCCGGCGACCGGACACCGCCGGGATACCGGCAGGACATCGCGACGATGGCGATCGGCTCGTCAGAGGCGGGCGGTCGCACGATGATCGGCTCGGGCACTGGCTCGGCGGCCACGAGGCGCGCGAGTTCGCCGATCAGCTCGCCGGGGGTCGGGAAGTCGTAGACGAGCGAGTGCGGCAGGTCGATGCCGGTGAGCGCGGCGATCCGGTGCCGCAGCTGTACGGCTGCCAGCGAGGACAGGCCCAGCTCCGTGAAAGCGCGCTCACGCCATCTGGCGTCTCCGAGATCCTCGCCGCACAGGACGGCGATCTCCTCGCGTACGAGTTCCGCCAGCGCCGCCGGGCTTCCAAGCTCGCGCGGACCCGCCGTCTGCTCGGCCATGGCCCTGCGCATGGGCTTGCCGGAGGACGTATGGGGAATCGACTCGACCGGCCGGAATTCCACCGGCACCTTGAACAGCGAGAGCCGTCCCAGGCACAGCCGGCGCAGCTCCCCGGGACTGATGGAAACGAAGCCGTCCGGGTCCGCCGGGACGACGAAAGCCACCGGGACCTCGCCGACCAGGTCGTCCTTCCGGCCGGCCACGAGCACGTCGCGCACCGACGGCGATTCGGCGATCACGGCCTCGATCTCCAGCGGGTGCACGTTCTGGCCGCCGCAGATGATCACGTCGTCGATCCGGCCGGCGATCGTGAGGCGGCCGTCGTCGATCCGGCCCGCGTCGCCGGTCCGGTACCAGCCGTCATCGACGAAAGGACCGGGCTGCCCGTGGTAGCCCAGCATCAGTCCCGGGGTGCGGACCAGGATCTCCCCGTCCGCGATGCGGATCTCGACTCCGTGGACGGGGGTCAGCCCGGACTCGCCCGGCAGTTGGACGGCGATCTTGCCGCTGGTCTCGGTGGCTCCGTAGCAGTCCAGCAGGGGAGTGCCGAACAGGTCCATGACGGCGGCGCGGGTCGCCGCGCCGCAGGGCGCGCCGGCGCTGACGCTCAGCCGTGGCGCGACGGCCACGCCCCGCGTCTCGTGCGTGAGCTGGAGGTAGGTGGCGGGTACACCGGCGAGGACGCAGCCGGGATGCTCGGCGAGCAGCGCGGGCAGGTCGCCGTCGGCGATCCGGGTGTGCGCGCCGATCGCCATCGTGCCGGCGAAGGCCAGCGACAGCGCGAAGCAGTGATGCAGCGGCAGCGGCCACACGACGGTGTCGTGCTCGGACAGCCCGAGCATCGGGACATAGCAGGCGGCCGCCGACCACAGCATCGCGCGCTGGGTGGTCAGCACTCCCTTCTGCGGGCCGGTGGTGCCGGAGGTGTAGAGTAGCCAGGCCGGTTCGTCCATGCCGAGGTCGTCAGCCGGCGAACCCGGGCCGGGGGCCGGAGGGTCTTCGACGATCAGTACGCGCAGCTGCGGCCGGCGCTCGCGCAGCCGTTGTGCCATCGCCGCGTGCCGGGCTTCGGTGATGAGCAGCGTCGCCCCGGAATCGTCGGCGCAGTACGCGAGTTCCGCCTCCGGCGAGCGGACGCTCACCGGCACGCCGACAGCGGCCGACCGCAGCACCGCCAGGCAGTATTCGGCGAACTCGACCCGGCTGCCGACATGAATCAGCACCCGGTCACCGCGAGCCACGCCGAGCCCCGTGGCGAGCGCACCGCTGCTGGCCAGCAGCTCCCCGTACGTCACCGTGCGGCGGTCGTCGGTGAACGCGGGCCGGTCGGGGCGGTGCCCGGACAGGGAGGTCACCAGCGGTCGTAAGAGCTCTTCCCGAACTGGCGTCACTGCCCAACCTTTCGGAATTCTGTGCAAACGGGCATGGTCTGACAATGGAAGCGATTAGTCAAATACCCGACGGGGAGCCTGAGTTGGTGGCCACGATGCCGGAGCCGCTCGGCCCGGACTCGCTGACCTGGAAGTATCTGGGCGACTGGCGCGGACTTCTCGCCGCGCTGTGGGCCGGGTCGATGCAGAACATGCACCCCGGGCTCGGCGCGGGCGTCGAACAGCACTCGCGGTTCTTCGAGGAGCGCTGGCAGCGGCTGTTCCGCTCGCTCTACCCCATCAGCGGAGTCGTCTACGACGGCCCGCGCGCCCGCCGGACCGCGCTCGAAGTACGCGGCTACCACGACCGGATAAAGGGCGTGGACGCCCAGGGCCGCCAGTATCACGCGCTCGATCCCGACACCTACTACTGGGCGCACTCCACCTTCTTCGTCAGCACGATCCTGATCGCCGAGCGCTTCGCGGGCGGCATCGGCGAGGCGGAGAAGCGCCAGCTGTTCGACGAGCATGTGCAGTGGTACCGGATGTACGGCATGAGCATGCGGCCGGTGCCGGACAGCTGGGAGGACTTCCAGCGCTACTGGAAGCACATGTGCGCGGAGGTCCTGGAGGACAACAAGGCCACCCGGGACGTGCTCGACATCGCCGGGATCGCGCGGCCGCCGTTTCTGCCGTGGCTGCCGGACCCGGTGTGGCGCCCGCTCGGCGCGCTGATCGCGCGCAACTTCGTCTGGTTCACCATCGGGCTCTACGACCGCGAAATCCGCGACCTGCTCGGCTTCACCTGGACGCAGCGGGACGCCCGGCGGCACCGCAGGGCCTGCCGGGCGGTCAACGCCGTGTTCAAGCTTGTCCCGCACGACCGCCGCTACCACCCGCGGGCCCGGGCGGGCTGGCGCCGCGCCCGCGGTGCGGCGGGGGCGGACGCCGGGCCCGTCGACACTCCCCGGCGGAATCTGCCGCCGCTGTCCGAGCGCGGCAAGCCGGAGCACTACGTGCCGGACAGGTCGGACAGGCCCTAGTAGGGCTTCGTTACTGACGTTTTCAGGGTGGGGTCGGTGGGTTGATGGTCAGGCCTGTGGCGGTGAGGCAGCCGTCGATCAGGTGAGGCCGGTGCTGGATCCTGCGAAACTCACGGCGGAGTTTGCGGTCGAGGCCGTCTGAGGTGTCGAAAGCGGTGTTGGCCATCGCGCGACGCACGAGCGACCAGACGGCTTCGACGGGGTTCAGGTCGGGAGCGTAGGGCGGAAGCCGGACGGTGGTGAGCCAGTCGTGCTCGGCCTCGTACTCTTTCAGTCCGGCCGCGAGATGGGTGTTGAGATTGTCCCAGACGACCATGATCGGTCCGCCGAGCTGGATGTGCGCCCGTACCAGCAGGTCGCGGTAGTCCTTCCAGGAGAAGCTCTTGCGTGCGCCCTTGAGGAGGAGATGGGCGCGGGGCCGGTGGATGAGACGGCTCTTCTCGCCGGGTTTGTAGCAGCACAGTGCGGCGACGGAAGTCCGGCGGCGGGACCTGCCCCTCACCCGGATCACGGGGGTGCACCCGCGCCGGCCCCACGTCCGGGCACGGGGTGGTGTCATCGAGAAGCCGGCTTCGTCCTCGAAGACGATCCAGGCCCCGGCTGCCGCCGCGAGCCTTTTACCCGGGGCCACACCTCCTTCTTCCACAGCTCGACCGCGTGCTCGTCGCGTTCGAGGGCTCTGCGGGCGGGTGCCTGCCAGGACCAGCCGTGCCGTTTCAGCAGCCGCCACACCGTCGCCACCGACAAACTCACCCGCAGACATCGACGGACCACGGTCTGGACCCGGGCCAGGGTCCAGCGTTCGTCTTCGAAGCCATGCGCCGACGGCCCTTTGCCGAGTTCTTCCTCGAGTACGGCGAACTGGGTATCGGTGACGGTCGGGGAGTTCGCCGGACCGATCGAGCGCAAAGCCTCCATGCCGCCCTCGCGCCAGGCACGACGCCAGCGTTCCACCGACCTCACACTCACCCGCAGGTCCTTCGCGATCACCGCGGTCTTCTCACCCGCCGCGAACCGCTGCCCGGCCTGAAGCCGGATCCCCTCACGAAATGCCCGACGCTCAGGAGTCAGGCCCCCACCCTCCGGATACCTCATACAACCGGCATACCGCAGGGATCATGCACCGTCACTACCCGACGACAAAACGAAAACCTCAGTAACCGCCGCCGAGGCGTGATCCGAGGCCAGGTGCAGCGACACGCCCACCTGGCAGTTCGTGACCTTGCCCGCGGTGCCGGTGTACTGCCGCGACACACACGCCGAGGCATTGCCGTCCTTGAGGAACCCGGTGTCATCGAAGACCAGCACGGTGGGCCGGACCACCGCTTCCATCTTCCAGGCCAGCCGGGCCCGCACATGCGCCGGATCCCACGGGCTGGTGGTGACGAAGTGGGCCAGGGCCTGCCTGTTCCCGTCCACGCCCAGCCGGGCAGCCATCGGCTCGACCGACTTACGCTGCCCGTCGGTCAGCAGTCCCCGCAGATAGACCTGCCCCCACCGGCGCTGGTCCTTCCTCGCGAACGGCTCGAAAACCTCCGCCGCGAACTCCTCCAACTCACCACGCACAGCCGCAATCTCGTCCGGAGTCACACCCTCTCAACACAACATCGGACCAGAAGGACACGCTCAACCACCACCAAGCTGACCAAGCACTACTAGGCCGTGTCCTGCCGATCAGTTGAGTCGTTGATACGACTATGGGGAGTAGGGGTGATCTGACTGACGGCCAGTGGGAGCGGCTCCGGCCGCTGCTGCCGGTGAGCAACGGGCGTTGTGGCAGGTGGCGGGACCACCGGCAGGTCATCGACGGCATCCTGTACCGGACCCGGACAGGCGTGCCGTGGCGGGACTGAGGTGATCCCCGCGGTGTGGACACACCTGACAATGGATCTTGGTGATCCTGGAAGGTGTAGATCCACGTGGCAAGGCCCTCGAAATACAGTGCGGAGTTCCGGTCCGACGCGATCGCGTTGTGGCGGGCCTCGGCCGGCAGGCGGACGTTCAAGGACGTCGCGGCCGATCTGAACGTCAACCCCGAGACGCTGCGGACCTGGGTGCGTGATGCGGACGCACCGCCGGCCGCCTCCGGTGCGTCCCAGGACACCGCGGCCGAGCTGGCCCGGCTGCGGGCGGACAATGCCCGGCTGCTGAAGAACGAGAAGGAATGGCAGCTGGAGCGGGAGATCCTGCGCCGGGCAGCCGCGTATTTCGCCCGGGAGATGAAGTGAAGGCCGCCGCTTGGGACTTCGTCTCCGCCCACGCCGAGAAGTTCGGCATCAAGCGGATATGCCGGGTGCTGGACGTCTCCCGCTCCGGCTACTACCGGTGGATCGCCGGCGCCGAGGCGCGGGCCGAGCGGCGGGCCGCTGATGACGCCCTGGTCGCCGAGATCCGCGAGATCCACGCCGAACACCGCGGTAACTACGGTGCGTTGCGCATCCATGCCGAACTGCGCGGCTTCGGCCACACCGTCAACCGCAAGCGCGTCGCGCGTCTGGTGCGCAAGCACCACATCGTCGGCCGCCACCTGCGCAAGAAGAAGCGGACCACGATCGCAGACCGGCTTGCGCCGCCGGTGCCGGATCTGGTCCAGCGGGACTTCACCGCTGGGGCTCTAGACGAGAAGTGGTGCGGCGACATTACATACGTGCAGGTCGGCGCCGTGTGGCTCTACCTCGCCTGCGTCATCGACATCCGCTCGCGCCGAGTGCTCGGTTACTCGATGACCTCGCACATGCGGGCCGAACTCGTCATCGACGCGCTCCAGGCCGCGGTCGCGGCCCGCGGCGGTGACGTATCCGGGGTGATCTTCCACGCGGACAGGGGCTCGCAATACACGTCGTCCGCGTTCGCGCAGGTCTGCGACCGGTACGGCATCCGCAGGAGCATGGGCAAGGTCGGCTCGAGCTACGACAACGCCCTCGCCGAGAGTTTCTGGCAGGGGCTGAAGAGGGAGACGATGCACCAGAGGCTGTTCTCGAGGATACTTGGGAGTTCTCGCTTGTTTGTCCGGGGTGATTCTCGTTTGGGTGTCCAGTCTTTAGCGTTGCGTGGTTGTTCAACTTGATTGGCTTCACGGGGT
>NZ_JBFAJR010000053.1:0-38081 GCF_040655295.1 Streptomyces sp. NPDC050448
GTGCGGCGGGCGGTGGGGCGGGGCGGGGGGGGCGGGCGGGGGGGGGGGGCGGGCCCGCGGCGCGGGGGGGGGGGGGGCCCGCCCGGCCCCCCCCCCCCCCCCCCCCGCGACCGGTCGCGCGTGGTGGTTGTTGTTGATCTCCCATCCGTCGATAGCGAGGCGGTCGAGCAGGGATGCGGCGGTGAGCGTCGCGAGGTGCGGGTGCACGTCGAGCGTGTCGGTCAGATGGGCGGCGATCGAGGCGCGGGCAGCGGGCGGGGTCATGGGCGCATTCCTCCAGCGGTGTGGCGGGCGCGGTTCTCTCGCGGGACGGGCGGGGCGGACATGAGGCGGGCGAGGCGGTGCTGCTCGGCCTCGTCGTCCTCGGTCGCCGTTGCTCGGATGCGGGCGGGGTGGGGCTCGGGCGCGGTGCAGTGCTGACCGGGGCCGGCGCCGCACTCGGGGCAGGTGGCGAACTGGACGGCGTGCGCGTCGCGGCGGCGGCCGTGGACAGTGATCCGCAGCTCGACCCCTGCGCCGCGCTTGCAGAGGCGCCGAGGTGCTGCTCGACAGGTCTCGACAGGGCACGCGACGGCGAGGGCGGGCATTGCGGCCCGCTGGTTGGGCAGGGTCGCGCGGACGGCGGAACGCTGCTCGGGCGTGATGTACGGGCGCGGCTGCTCGTCAACGGACCGCCCGACTCCCGCGGCCAGGGCGAGGACGGCGGCCGGCGGGGCGGCGTCGAGTGCCTGCGTGATCGACCGCGGGGGCAGGTGTCCGTCGGCCGCGGCGGCGAGCTGCGCGCGGCGGCGCTCGGTGAACTGCGCTCCGGTCTCGGTCGGGTTGCCGTTGTAGACCGGGTGGGCGGCGCCGATCCGGGCCTCGCGGATACGGGCGCGAATCCTGCGCACGTCCGCGGGGGTTGCCCGCTTCTCGGTTACGCCGTAGTGGTCGGCGACGGCGCGGCGGGTGTCGTCGTCGAGGGGGACGTCGCGCAGGGCGTAGGCCCATGCTCGGGCGTCCGCTTCGCCGATGGTGCGCAGGTCGAACGCGGCGCACAGGGCGAGGACTTCGGCAGCGTCTGCGGGTGTCATTGGGCGTTCTCCTGTTCGCGGAGTTGGGCGGCGAGGTCGAGGCCGGCGCGTACGCGCTGATCGGTGGTCGAGGGGCGGGCGGCCCCGGGGTTGAGCGGTACGACGTTCGGACCGGCCCCGGGGGCGCGCGGGGGCGGGGTGGGCAGGGAGCGCCACCCCGAGACGAAGTAGCGGGCGGAGCGGGGGCGGGTGCGTGCGGCCTGCCACGCGCCGCCGGCGTGGTCGACGAGGACCTGTACGCCGCACCGCTCGATCAGGGCGTGCAGCAGCAGCCACTCGGCGGAGGAGAGTTCCCAAGAGACGACCATTCCGGCGGCGCTCATGGCGTCGACGAGGGGCCGTACGGGCTCGGCGATCCGGGGACCGTCGGGGCTAGCTTGTTCACCTCTACTTCCGAAGGAAGTAGAGGGGTAAGGCTTGGTGCTGGCTTGGGAGCCTGTGACGCTATCGACGGCGTCACGGTGTGACACCCCCTCTTGACCTGCGAATTCCTCCGGAAACTGGGGTGCGTTTCGGGTCTGATTCGTCGCCGATCCGCGCTCGTTTCGCGCACGATCCGCGGCCGATTCGTCGACGATTCGCGCCTCGTTTCGCCTGCGGCTCTTCGCCTTGCGCTCCGCAGCGGCGGCCCGGTTGGCCTCGACCTGCGCCCGGGTCGAGTTCCTTCCGCTCTCGAAAAAGTCGTGCACCATGAAGTCGCCGACGGGGGGCTGCGGGCAGCGCGGGCAGGTGTGCCCGTGCTCGTGCCACAGGCCGACCGAGACGAGCTTGCGTGCCTGCGGGACGGTCCCGTACTGGCGGGCGACCACGGCGGGCACGGTGCCCTCGGTGAGGTGCTGCGCGGAGTAGGCGCCCGCCCGTACCCACAGGCCGAGGGCAGCGTTACCCGCCTTGATGATTTTCGGGTGCATGTGCGAGCTGTCGTCGATCTTGAACCACGCCACGGCGGGTGACTCCTTCCTGATCTGTGGGGGGTGGGGTGCCCGGCTCGGGCCGGCCGGCGAGGGCGGCCGGGGTGTGCAACGGGCAGCGGTAGCCAGGCAGGTAACGGCGGGCGCCCGGGGCGCCGCAGTAACGGCGCCCCGCCCCGCTCCAGTGCCGGCACCGGTAGTCGATGGCCGGCCCCGGGGTCACTGCGCGGCCGGCTCGGCGGCCTCGGGCCATCCGGCGAACTGCGAGGGCACGTCCTCGATCGCGGGCTGCTCGCCGCCCTGTACGGACGGCTGCTCGACGATCTCGCCCTCGATGTATTCCCCGGGCACGTCGAGCCCCTCGGGGGTCGCATCGCGCCGCACGGTCCCGTCATGGGCCACGGCGCGGGCAAGCTCGGCCGACTTGGGCAGCAGCTTGAACAACTGCCGTACGGCGGTCTTGCAGGCCATCGCGTCGTAGTCCGTGGACCACGGACCGAAATCCTTCGCCTTGCTCCGCTTGCGGATCGCCTCGACGTCGTCGACGTCGAGCACCACGAACGCGCTTCCCCCGTTGGCCAGTCGGGCAACGGCGTAGTAGTGCGTCGCCGGACCCCTTGCCGAGCCGCGCGCCGGAATGTGCCGCAGCTTGGGGTCGAGTCCGTACTCGTACTCGAACTCGTCGCCCTCGTGCACGGTGCCGGTGTCGAGGCCGGCGGCGAGCGGGTGCTGCCAAAACAGCTTGATCATGCCCTGGTAGCCGATGACGAGCTGTACCTCGTACCCGCGGATCTTCTTGTTCCAGAACGGCAGCAGGTACGCCTCGCCGGACACGCCGCCCGGCTCCAGCCCGAGGGCCGAGCAGGTCATCAGGGCGCCGGCGAACGACTCGCGGCTGCACTCGGCGAGGTGCTCGACCCTGCGCAGCTCGGTAAGCGCGATCCGGGCGATACGGTCGGCGCCGCCCATGTGCGCGGGCAGCGCGCGCTCGATCTCCGGCCGCATCTGCTGCACGAACTGCACGAGCGTGGCGGCCGGTTGCGCGGCTCGGGTGGCGGGGACGGCGGGCGTACGGGTCTGCGCGCCTCGGGTGGCGACGCGGTCGGCGAGATTGCTGGTCATGCTGCGGTGTTCTCCTTCGGGACGACGAGGCGTCGGGCGAGGTGCGCCCGGAACTCGTCGGGGCGCTCGGCGGCGAGGCGCGCGGTATCGAGCGCGTCGACGCGGTGCGTGTACTGCTGCGCGAGGTCTGGGTGCGCGGTGGTGAATCGTTTCTGCGAGAGCGGCCCGTTCTGCTTCCACGTGAACGCGACGGCCCCCTGCGTCTTGACGACCTCGGCCTCGCCTGCGGTGGCTTTCAGCCGGTTGTCGATCTCGCGCAGCTCGTCGGCGGTGCGCTCTTCGCGTGCCTTGAGTTCGCGGCGGCGCTCCAGCAGCGGCAGCACCTCGGCAGGGTCGGCGACGGCCACGGCGCCGGCCGTGACCGAGTAGAGGTGATCGAGCAGGGACTCGGTCGCCTCGGAACCGTCGATCGGCGGCGGGACGCGATCGATCACGCCCTGCCAAAACCGGCCAACGATTTCGACGAGGTGCTCGACGAGGGTCTCGTCGCGCTCGACGCGGTGAATCAGCAGCCGGTTACCGCCGAGCAGCGCAGCGACGTGAGCGTGCTCGTACCCGGTGACGGCGAGGTACCAATGCGTCTGGAGCGCCGGACCGTCCGGCACGCCGAGCAGCCACTCGTCGAGCTGATAGGCCGAACGCGTCTTGATCTCCAGCAGGCTCGACGGCGACGAGTCACCCTCGGCGAGCACGTACCGGTCGACGTTCGCCAGCATCCAACGACGCTCGACATGCGCGAGCGTCCCCGGACCCTCGACGACGCCGAGACCGGTCCGCGCCGAGAACACACGGGCGACCGTCGGCTCGTGCTCGTGCCCCCAGAATGCGGCCTCGGCGAGGACGGGATCGAGCGGGCGGTCGAGCGGCAGCTCGCCCACCTTGTCGAGGTAGACCTCGGTCGGCGAGGTGTACTTGCTCATCCCCAGAATCGCGGCGACCTCCGAGCCGCCAACTCCCGTGCGGCGCGTGGTCAGCCACTGCTCGCGGTTGAGACCGGGCGCAGCGACGACAACCCCCGTGGGCGTGACCAGCGTCGGCGCCGGGGCGCCGCTCACTGCCCACCCCCGACGTAGCGGGCGTAGACCCGGTGCTCGGTCGAGTTGCCCGAGGTGATCGTGCGGGCGACCGCCTCGAACGATCCCGCAGGCGAGTACGACGGAAGACGCGCGTTACGGATGGCCTGCGCTGCGGACGCTGCGCGGGTGATGCTGGCCGGCTTCCCGACTACGCCCCACACGTTCGGGTGCGCCCGAAGATCGGCGGCGATGCGAGAGTGCTTGGTGTTGCGCTGCTTGGGCGGCGGACCGACGAACTCGACGAGGCTCACGGGCTGTTCGCCTCTCATGCCGCGGTCTCCTGCTCGTCGCGCACCTGTCGGATACGCGGGGCGAGGATGCGCCGGATCATGGCGAGCTGATCGTCGGTCGGTTCGGGCCACTCTTCGGGACCGGTCGGTGTGGCGGGTGTCTCCTTGGTGTGCACGGCTCCCCCTCCGTTGTTGCACATATCGAACAGCCAAGGGCGCAAAGTGCCGCATAGTGCCCGGATGGTTGTTGCAGATGTCGAACAACGGCAACCGTAGGTGGCGAGAAAGTGCACGTCAACGGCATTGATCGGTGTGCAGTTCGGGGTAATGGCTGATTAGATGAGACTGTTCGAGTTGTGAAACAAGAACGGAGACAAGAGAGTGCCGGAGAGTGACAACCCGTTGCGGACTCCGTACGGGACGCCCTTCGGGGATCTCCTGCGGTCCGCGAAGGAAGAGCTAGGGCTTTCGTATCGCAAGCTCGCCGAGCGGGCGATCGACCCCACGACGGGTGAGGGGGTGGGGTACACGACTCTGCACCGGATAGCGGCGAACAAGTCGATCATGCTCTCGCCCGGGGTGGTGGGTGCCGTTGCCGCTGCCATCGGTCGCCCCGAGCGCGACGTTCGAATCGCCGCATCGCAGCAGTATTGCGGCCTGGTCGCCGATGATCCGTTCGGCATGAGCAACGACGAGACGACCGTCGTCGTCGTGCACGCCCCCGGCATGGGCCGCAAGGACATGCCCAAGGTTGAGGCGCTCTTGCGGCGCTATGCGGCGGGTGAGGTTCCGCCGGAACTTTCCGAAGGGGACCGCTCGTCTTCCTAGCTGATCACTACGCGTCGTATGCGCGTGACCTGCGGTGTTGGGTTGAGTAAGGTGGTTCGGGCGTCTTGCCTCGTGCATATGTTCGAGTCAAGGTCCGTCATGCCACGAGGGGGGCACCACCTTGATCCGCGTCATCCGCACCCAACTCGATACCGGAGCAATCACCGTAGTCCGCGCCACCGAACACGGACTCACGATCGACATGGACGGCCGCCACATCACCCCCACAGGTGCGGCAAGCCTCCAGCAAGCCCTAAACGGCCTCGCCCCCCACGCTGAGCAGGAAGGCGTCGACCGAGGCGCCCCGCAAGCGCCCGTCGGCGAGCGAGCCTGAACACCACGAAGGGCCGCAGGGGAGAATGCTCCCCTGCGGCCCTTCGCCAGTCCGTATCCGCTATGCCGCGCTCGCCGCCGACTTCACCGGCATACGAGGGGCGAGGGACACGTGTTCCTTCGCCGGCACGCCCGGACCATGCGGGACCTTCTTCATCCGCACATCTAGCAGCGTCTCGGCGATCAAGCGCCGCTGCGGAAGATCCAGCGTCGCCCACCCCTTGGCGACCTCTTCCGGCGTGGTCCCCACGATCTCGCGCACGACCGACGGGGCCTTGAGTGACTTCGCCTTCGTTTCCGCAGCGGCGATCTTCGGAGTGAGACCGGCTTCGATCTCGGCAAAACTGTCCGCCGAGAGGGCTCCCTCGATCGCCTTGGAACGGAACTCCTTGAGACGCGTCCGCAGCATCGCGACCTCGGCCTCGGCCTCTTCGATCTGGTTCAGTGCCTCGTCGTCGCCCTCCGTAAAGGCGGCGATGAACGCCGGCGAGGACAACCACTTGAAGAGCTCGCCCTCGACGTACGCGTCTATCTCCTTGGTCAGGCCGGACACGTGATAGCCCTTACCGCCGAACTTGCCCTCGACCTTGGGCTGCACACACCGGTAATAGGGGCCGTACTTGTTCCTTCCGGACCCAACCGCTACAGAGCACACATCACAGACCATGCTGCCTGAAAGCCAGTTAACGGCCTTTCCGGGCCTGGAATTGTGCCTCTTCGACTTGCGCTCGGCGATGATCGCGAGGGCCCGCACGTGCACTGCCTTGTCGACGATGCCCGGCCACGCGTCCTCGGCCGTCACCTTGCCGTGGTGGGTGCGAGCACCGAGGTATCGCGGGTCGGCCGCATAGTGGACGACCGTCGCGGGGTGCCACCGGGCGAGCAGCAGCGGCGCGCGGCGCGCGTTGAAATCCTGCGAGATGTCGAGGGGCAACTCGCCCGCCGCCAGGCGGCTGCGAGCCTCGGCGCGTAGATCTTCACGGGCAACGAGGCGGGCCACCCATGTGGGATGCATCCGTGAGTTGGCCGGGAGATCTGCCCTCCATTCGGCCAACGCCTTGATCTGTTCCTTGCGCCATTCGCGGGCCGGCGGGGTTACACCGCGGCCATTCAAGGCCAGAGCGATTTGGTTGTATGCCTTGCCGTCGGCGACCGCCTTGCAGATCTCATTGACAATCTCGGCCTCGGCCGGCTCCTTCTCCGTTCGCAGCAGCTCGCGGGTGTGAGGGTCGTAGACGCGCCGGTATCCGTATGCGCGCTGACCGTGCGGCTTGCCATTGATCGCGTTCGCGCGCAGGGACCGCAGCACGTTGTCGCGCATCTCGTCGACCTCACGCTCGCCGATCAGAGCATCGAGACCCGTGCGGAAACGGTCGTCCTTGTCGCTGAGGTCGTAGACCTTGCCCCCGTAGCACCAAAACACTCCGTGCTTTGCGCAGGCATCGCGCAGACGGGCGTAGACGGCCAAGTCGCGTTGCAGGCGCGTCGCCGCCCACGCGTAAACGATGTCGAGCTTCCCCTGCTCGATCCACTCGATCATGCGCTCAAAGTCTTCACGCTCGCGGCCACCCGCGTGGCGTGAGGCCGAGCGGTCGTCGTCGATGAACGTCTCAACGATGTTCACGCCGTCGCGATCAGCGTCGGACTGCGTGGCGTCGAGCTGCTCGCGGACCGACCGGCCCTTGCCGTTCGTCTTGCCTCGGTACGCACTCTTCCGCGCGTACCGACCGCCTCGCAGACCGACCAGACTACGAGTCCCCCACGGCCCTGCGATCGTCTCTAGGCTCATGCTCCCCCCTCGTCCCAACCGAAGTATCTCTAACTCGGTGAAACCAAGGTGGCACCGAAGGCCTGACGGCGGGAGCCGACACCCCCTAGGTGGCGGGCCGGGCCGGGTCCTCCCCGCCTCGGTCCGCTTCCTCGTTCCCGCTGGGCCCGCCCCCGTACGGGGCCTGCCGCACGCCGTGGACGGTCCGTACGCAGCGGGTCAGCAGCACCAGCCCCCACAGCAGCAGCGCGAGGGCAACCGCCCAGCCCAGCCCCAGGGTGATGGGAGGTCCGGGTTTGCGCCACGGGCGGGCGATGTTCAGCAGCCAGCCCCCGACGGCGAGCAGGAAGAGCCCGACGGCGGCCGGAACGGCGGTGGGATCGCCGGTGCCGCCGGTGCCGTGCTCCTCGTACGCCTTGTAGGCCACGGGTCACCTCCTCGCTGCATCGGGCCGCTGCGCCCGGCTATCTTCTCAGGGCCTCGGCCGGTTCGGCACGGGCCGCCCGCCAGGCGGGACGGAGCCCCTTCCGCCGGGCCGAACCCGTCGCCGGTCCGCCACCCGGGCAGGCCGAAGGGCCGGCACTGCGCCCCGAGCGGGGGAGTGCCGGCCCTTCGGCCGTGCGAGGGGGCTCTGAGGCCCCTGGGGGCCTCAGAGGACGCGGACGGCGCCCGTCGGCCTGTCGTAGCTCAGGGAGCGCTCGACGATGCCCGTGCTGGGGTTCTGGGCGCCCACGAACTTGCCGCCGCCGACGTAGATGGCGACGTGGTAGGCGCTGCCGCGGGGGCCCCAGTACAGGATGTCGCCCGGCTGCAGGGCGCTCAGGGAGACGGAGGTGCCCTCCGCGGACTGGTCCTGGGACACGCGCGGCAGGGAGATGCCGGCCTGGCGGTAGGCGGCCTGGACGAGGCCGGAGCAGTCGAACGAGGACGGGCCGGTGCCGCCGCTGATGTACGCCTTGCCGACCTGCGCGCGGGCGAAGTTCACGATGGCGGCGGCGGAGCCGGTCGCCGGGGCGGTGACGGTGCCCAGGCCCTGCTCGTCGGCCGCGGAGGTGCTCTGCAGCGAGGTGCGGGAGGAGCTGCGGGTGGCGCGCTCGGCCGCGGCCTTGCGGTCCGCCTCCTCCTTCGCCTTCTTCTCGGCGTCGACCTTCTCGGCGTCTTCCTTGGCCTGCTTCGCCTCGGCGGCGGCGCCGGTACGCGCCTGCTCTTCCTGGGCGTGCAGCTCGCCGGTGACGGCGGCGGCGGCCGTGTTCTCCGCGGCGGTGGTGACGGCGGAGGAGACCTCGGCTGCCAGGTCCAGGTTCAGGACCGGCATTTCGAGCGTCGTCTCGGTCACGGGTTCGGACGGGGACGCGCTCGCCGTGCCGGCCAGCGCCAGGGTGCTGAGGACGCCACCGGCAACTCCGGCGCGGACCGCGAGCTTCGAGGCGCTGCGGCGGGGCTTCCGGTGGCTGGGTATGTGAGCGGTGTGGGACATGAGGACAACCGCTATCAGGGGGTCCGGGTTCCCTTCAAGAAACGTGGTCTGCGCCACAGTTGCGCGCGAAGCGGGCTAACCGGGCGCGTCGCGCGTCTTATTGACGCCGTAACGGACGTATCGGACACGCCTTCGCGAGGCTGTGATCAAGGGGTTTCCGTATTAAGTCCGAATTGATCCGTGGCCTACCATCCCTGCGCACAGATGGCCAAGCCCTCTTTCGGAATCAAGAATTCGGCGTGGCGCAGGTCACAGAAACGTCTCACCGTGAGGGCGCCGTGGTCCGTTCGTGACCTTGCCGTGAAGTTGCCGTGCGGTGGGGTCCGGCGCTCGTGAATGCGCGCACGCGTCCACTCCCGTCCTCCGGGCTCCCCCGACCGGGCGATGCGGGATCCCTTTACCGTGCAAGGCTTGATCTCGCAAATTTGCCTGCACCCGACATGGTTTGATAGTGCCAGCGGCCTTCTATCTGCGGTAACGGGGCTGGATGTCACCTTTGGTGATCATGTGGATGCTTCGCGTATGAAGATCACGGCTCATCTGACTTCATGATCGTTCGTCAGGTGGTGGAGATCACAAACTCGGTGTTGTTACCCGTGTCGCAGATCACAGACCGGCAGGCATAAGATGCGCACCAGTCCGGCTTGTGAACTGCCTCACATGTGCACGATCTTCGCGAGGCGGCTCGCTCGGCGCCGGCACAGCGGTCCAACGGTCAAGGACGACTGGAAGGAGCGAGGAGCGTGAATGCGTACGCGCCCATCCTCGTGCTCGGCGCCCTCGGCGCAGGGTTTGCGATCTTCTCCGTGGTCATGGCCACGCTGATCGGCCCAAAACGGTACAACCGGGCGAAGCTCGAGGCGTACGAGTGCGGCATCGAGCCGACGCCCACGCCGGCCGGCGGCGGTCGCTTCCCCATCAAGTACTACCTGACGGCGATGCTCTTCATCGTCTTCGACATCGAAGTTGTCTTCCTCTACCCCTGGGCCGTCACCTTCGACTCCCTGGGGATCTTCGGGCTCGTCGAGATGCTGCTCTTCGTGCTCACCGTCTTCGTCGCCTACGCCTACGTGTGGCGCCGCGGCGGCCTGGAATGGGACTGAGGGGCTGAATTCCCATGGGACTGGAAGAGAAGCTGCCGAGCGGCTTTCTGCTGACCACCGTCGAACAGGCCGCGGGCTGGGTGCGCAAGTCATCCGTCTTCCCCGCGACCTTCGGCCTGGCCTGTTGCGCCATCGAGATGATGACCACCGGGGCGGGCCGGTACGACCTGGCCCGTTTCGGCATGGAGGTCTTCCGCGGCTCCCCGCGCCAGGCCGATCTGATGATCGTGGCCGGCCGGGTCAGCCAGAAGATGGCGCCGGTGCTGCGGCAGGTGTACGACCAGATGCCCGCTCCCAAATGGGTCATCTCCATGGGGGTTTGTGCATCTTCAGGTGGAATGTTCAACAACTACGCGATTGTCCAGGGCGTCGACCACATCGTCCCGGTGGACATCTATCTGCCCGGCTGCCCGCCCCGCCCCGAGATGCTGATGGACGCGATCCTCAAGCTCCACCAGAAGATCCAGAGCTCGAAGCTCGGCGTGAACCGGGAAGAGGCGGCCCGCGAGGCGGAGGCCGCGGCCCTCAAGGCCCTTCCCACGATCGAGATGAAGGGGCTGCTCCGGTGAGCGAGACCTCCCCAGAAAACGGGAACAACGTTCCTGCCCCGAGGGGCTCCGCCGGCGGCCCCGAGGTGATCGGCGTCCGCAAGGGCATGTTCGGAGCCCGGAACGGCGGCGACACCAGTGGTTACGGCGGCCTGGTCCGCGCCGTGGTCATGCCCGGCGCGAGCCACCGTCCCTACGGCTCGTACTTCGACGAGGTCGTGGACGAGCTCGAAGGAGCGCTGGAGGAGCAGGACCTGCTCCCGCAGAACGCGATCGAGAAGGTCGTCGTCGACCGGGGCGAGCTGACGCTCCACATCGCCCGCGAGCGCCTGGTCCGGGTGGCCTCCACCCTGCGCGACGACCCGGCCCTGCGCTTCGAGCTCTGCACCGGCGTCAGCGGGGTCCACTTCCCCGACGACAAGAGCCGCGAGCTGCACGCCGTCTACCACCTGCGCTCGATCACCCACGGCCGGGTGCTGCGCCTCGAGGTGTCCGTCCCGGACGGCGACCCGCACGTCCCGTCGCTCGTCTCCGTCTACCCGACGAACGACTGGCACGAGCGCGAGACGTACGACTTCTTCGGCCTGGTCTTCGACGGGCACCCGGCCCTCACGCGCATCATGATGCCGGACGACTGGCAGGGCTTCCCGCAGCGCAAGGACTACCCGCTCGGCGGCATCCCCATCGAGTACAAGGGCGCCCAGATCCCGGCTCCCGACCAGCGGAGGTCGTACAGCTGATGTCCACGTCAAACCACGCCTCCGCCGATCACGCCTCCGCGCGCGAGACCACCGAGGGCACCGTCTACACCGTCACCGGCGGCGACTGGGACGAGATCGTCCAGTCGGCGGCCAAGGCCGACGACGAGCGGATCGTCGTCAACATGGGCCCGCAGCACCCGTCCACCCACGGCGTGCTCCGGCTGATCCTGGAGATCGACGGCGAGACGGTCACCGAGGCCCGCTGCGGCATCGGCTACCTGCACACCGGCATCGAGAAGAACCTCGAATTCCGGAACTGGACGCAGGGCACCACCTTCGTGACGCGCATGGACTACCTGACGCCGTTCTTCAACGAGACGGCGTACTGCCTCGGCGTCGAGAAGCTGCTCGGCATCACCGACCAGATCCCGGACCGCGCCACCGTCATCCGCGTCCTGCTGATGGAGCTCAACCGGATCTCCTCCCACCTGGTGTGCATCGCCACCGGCGGCATGGAGCTGGGCGCGACCACGATCATGATCTACGGCTTCCGCGACCGCGAGCTGATCCTCGACATCTTCGAGCTGATCACCGGCCTGCGCATGAACCACGCGTTCGTCCGCCCCGGCGGCCTCGCGCAGGACCTGCCCCCGGGCGCCGTCGACCAGCTGCGCGACTTCCTCAAGACCATGAAGAAGAACCTGCCGGAGTACGACAAGCTCGCCACCGGCAACCCCATCTTCAAGGCCCGGATGCAGGACGTCGGCTACCTGGACCTCACCGGCTGCATGGCGCTGGGCGCCACCGGCCCGATCCTGCGCTCCGCCGGCCTGCCGCACGACCTGCGCAAGGCGGATCCGTACTGCGGCTACGAGACCTACGAGTTCGACGTGCCGACCACCGAGACCTGCGACTCGTACGGGCGGTTCCTGGTCCGCCTGGAGGAGATGCGCCAGTCCCTGCGGATCGTCGAGCAGTGCCTGGAACGGCTGGAGCCGGGCCCGGTCATGGTCGCCGACAAGAAGATCGCCTGGCCGGCGCAGCTCGCGATGGGCCCGGACGGTCTCGGCAACTCGCTCGACCACATCAAGAACATCATGGGCACCTCCATGGAGGCCCTCATCCACCACTTCAAGCTGGTGACCGAGGGCTTCCGGGTGCCGGCCGGGCAGGCGTACGCGGCCGTCGAGTCACCCAAGGGCGAACTCGGCGTCCACGTCGTCTCCGACGGCGGCACCCGCCCCTACCGGGTCCACTTCCGCGATCCGTCCTTCACCAACCTGCAGGCCATGGCCGCGATGTGCGAGGGCGGCCAGGTCGCCGACGTCATCGTCGCCGTCGCCTCCATCGACCCCGTGATGGGAGGCGTCGACCGATGACCGACGTGTCTCTGGGCATGCCCCAGCTTCCGGCACCCGACTTCCCGGCCGAGGTACGCGCCCGGCTCGAAGCCGACGCGAAGGAAGTCATCGCCCGCTACCCCGACAGCCGCTCCGCGCTGCTGCCGCTGCTGCACCTGACCCAGGCGGAGGAGGGCTACGTCTCGCGCACCGGCATCCGGTTCTGCGCCGAGGTCCTGGGCCTGACCACCGCCGAGGTCACCGCCGTGGCCACCTTCTACACGATGTACCGGCGCAAGGCCTCCGGCGACTACCAGGTCGGCGTCTGTACGAACACCCTGTGCGCGGTCATGGGCGGCGACGCGATCTTCGACGAGCTCAAGCAGCACCTCGGGGTCGGCAACAACGAGACCACCCCCGACGGCAAGGTGACCCTCGAGCACATCGAGTGCAACGCGGCCTGCGACTACGCCCCCGTGGTGATGGTCAACTGGGAGTTCTTCGACAACCAGACCCCCGAGTCCGCCAAGGCCATGGTCGACGACCTGCTCGCCGGCCGTCCCGTCGCGCCGACCCGGGGCGCGCCGCTGTGCACGTACAAGGAGACCGCCCGGATCCTGGCGGGCTTCCCGGACGAACGCGAGGGCGCCGTCGAGGCGAGCGGCGGTGCGGGCCCCGCCTCCCTGATCGGCCTGCGGATCGCGCGCGGCGAGTCCCTGCAGCGCGGCAAGGTCGTGCACCCGCGTGCTGAGGCTTCGGCTGCCACCGAGGAGGGGGAGTGATGACGGTGACTGCCGAAATGCATGAGAACGGCGCCCCGGAGAAGCTGCTGGCGCCCGTGCTGTCGGCGTTCTGGGACGAGCCGCAGTCGTGGACGCTGGAGACCTACCGGCGCCACGAGGGGTACGAGGGCCTGCGCAAGGCGCTCGCGATGACCCCGGACGACCTCATCGCATACGTGAAGGACTCCGGTCTGCGCGGCCGCGGCGGCGCGGGCTTCCCCACCGGAATGAAGTGGCAGTTCATCCCGCAGGGCGACGGAAAGCCGCACTACCTCGTCGTGAACGCGGACGAGTCGGAGCCGGGAACCTGCAAGGACATCCCCCTTCTCTTCGCCAACCCGCATTCCCTCATCGAGGGAATGATCATTGCCTGCTACGCGATCCGGTCGGAGCACGCCTTCATCTACCTGCGCGGCGAGGTCGTGCCGGTGCTGCGACGCCTGCACGAGGCGGTGCGCGAGGCGTACGAGGCCGGCTACCTCGGGGAAGACATTCTGGGGAGCGGGCTGAAGCTCGACATCACGGTGCACGCGGGAGCGGGCGCGTACATCTGTGGCGAGGAGACGGCACTCCTCGACTCCCTCGAAGGCCGGCGCGGTCAGCCCCGGCTGCGTCCCCCCTTCCCTGCCGTCGAGGGGCTCTACGCGTGCCCCACTGTCGTGAACAACGTCGAATCCATCGCCTCGGTTCCCGCGATCCTGAACAAGGGCAAGGACTGGTTCAAGTCGATGGGGACCGAGAAGTCCCCCGGCTTCACCCTGTACTCGCTCTCCGGGCACGTCGCCGGCCCCGGCCAGTACGAGGCCCCGCTCGGCATCACCCTGCGCCAGCTGCTCGACATGAGCGGCGGGATGCGGCCCGGGCACCGGCTGAAGTTCTGGACCCCGGGCGGCTCCTCCACCCCGATGTTCACGGACGAGCACCTGGACGTGCCGCTGGACTACGAGGGCGTCGGCGCGGCCGGCTCCATGCTCGGCACCAAGGCGCTCCAGTGCTTCGACGAGACGACCTGCGTGGTGCGGGCCGTCACCCGCTGGACCGAGTTCTACGCCCACGAGTCCTGCGGCAAGTGCACCCCCTGCCGCGAAGGCACCTACTGGCTCGTCCAGTTGCTGCGCGACATCGAGGCGGGCAAGGGCGTCATGTCCGACCTCGACAAGCTGAACGACATCGCCGACAACATCAACGGCAAGTCGTTCTGCGCCCTCGGCGACGGCGCCGCCAGCCCGATCTTCTCCTCCCTCACGTACTTCCGCGAGGAGTACGAGCAGCACGTCACGGGCAAGGGCTGCCCCTTCGACCCCAAGAAGTCGACCCTCTGGGCTGACACGGAGGTGAACGCATGACCGTCACCACAAACGCCCCCGCCGGTGGCGGCGAGGGAGCGGGGCGGCCGAAGGCCGCCGAAAACACGGTCTCCCTGACCATCGACGGCATCGAACTGTCCGTGCCCAAGGGAACCCTGGTCATCCGGGCCGCCGAGCAGATCGGCATCGAGATCCCCCGGTTCTGCGACCACCCCCTCCTCGACCCGGTCGGCGCCTGCCGCCAGTGCATCGTCGAGGTCGAGGGCCAGCGCAAGCCGATGGCCTCCTGCACGATCACCTGCACCGACGGCATGGTCGTCAAGACGCAGCTGACCTCCCCGGTCGCCGAGAAGTCCCAGCGCGGTGTGATGGAGCTGCTGCTCATCAACCACCCGCTGGACTGCCCGGTCTGCGACAAGGGCGGCGAGTGCCCGCTGCAGAACCAGGCGATGTCCCACGGGCAGAGCGACTCGCGTTTCGAAGGCAGGAAGCGCACGTTCGAGAAGCCCGTCCCGATCTCCACACAAGTGCTGCTGGACCGCGAGCGGTGCGTGCTGTGCGCGCGCTGCACCCGCTTCTCCAACCAGGTGGCCGGCGACCCGATGATCGAGCTGCTCGAGCGCGGCGCGCTCCAGCAGGTCGGCATCGGCGAGGGCGACCCCTTCGAGTCGTACTTCTCCGGCAACACCATCCAGATCTGCCCCGTCGGCGCCCTCACCTCGGCCGCGTACCGGTTCCGCTCCCGCCCGTTCGACCTCGTCTCCTCCCCGAGCGTGTGCGAGCACTGCGCGGGCGGCTGCGCGACCCGGACCGACCACCGGCGCGGCAAGGTACTGCGCCGGATGGCCGCCGAGGACCCCGAGGTCAACGAGGAGTGGATCTGCGACAAGGGCCGCTTCGGGTTCCGCTACGCGCAGCGCCCGGACCGCCTCACCACCCCGCTGGTGCGCAACGCGGCCGGGGTGCTGGAGCCGGCCAGCTGGCCCGAGGCCCTGGAGGCCGCGGCCGCCGGGCTCGCCGCAGCGCGCGGCCGGGCGGGCGTCCTGACCGGCGGGCGGCTCACCGTCGAGGACGCGTACGCGTACGCCAAGTTCGCGCGGGTGGTCCTCGACACCAACGACATCGACTTCCGGGCCCGGATCCACAGTGCGGAGGAGGCCGAGTTCCTGGCCGCCACCGTCGCCGGCACCGGCAAGGACCTTGGGGGCACCCCCCGGCCGGAGGCCGGGGGAGGTGCGGGCGTGACGTACTCCGCGCTGGAGGCGGCGCCCGCCGTCCTGCTCGTCGGCATCGAGTCCGAGGAGGAGGCCCCCGGAGTCTTCCTGCGGCTGCGCAAGGCCCACCGCAAGCACAAGCAGCGGACCTTCGCCCTCGCCCCGTTCGCCACCCGCGGCCTGGAGAAGGCGGGCGGCACCCTGCTGGCCGCCGCCCCCGGCACCGAGCCCGACTGGCTCGACGCACTGGCCTCCCGGACCGGCCTGGAGGCCGGCGGTGCCGAGGCCGCCGACGCGCTGGGCCAAAGCGGCGCGGTCATCGTCGTCGGGGAGCGCCTCGCGGGCGTGCCCGGCGCGCTGACCGCCGCCGTACGGGCCGCCGCCGCCACCGGCGCGCAGCTGGTGTGGATCCCGCGCCGGGCCGGGGAGCGGGCCGCCGTCGAGGCGGGCGCGCTGCCGTCGCTGCTGCCGGGGGCCCGTCCGGCCACCGATCCGCGGGCCCGCGACGAGGTCGCCACCGCCTGGGGGCTGGACGAGCTCCCGCACCGCTACGGCCGCGACACCGGCCAGATCGTCGAGGCCGCCGCCGGCCGCGAGCTCTCCGCCCTGCTGGTCGCGGGCGTCGAGGTCGCCGACCTGCCGGACCCGGCCCGCGCGCTGGCCGCCCTCCAGGAGGCCTTCGTGGTCTCGCTGGAACTGCGGCCCAGCCAGGTCACCGACCACGCGGACGTGGTCTTCCCGGTCGCCGCCGTCGCCGAGAAGGCGGGCGCGTTCATCAACTGGGAGGGCCGGGTCCGGCCCTTCGAGGCCGCGCTCAAGCCCGACCAGATGACCCGCGCGCTCGCCCCCGCCGACGCCCGCGTGCTGCACATGCTGGCCGACGCGGCCGACCGGCCGATCGCGCTGCCCGACGTACACGCCGTACGCCGTGAGCTCGACGCGCTCGGCCCGTGGACCGGGGAGCGCGCCACCGGGCAGTCCGTGGACACCGCGCCGCCGCCCCGCCCCGGGGCGGGCGAGGCGGTCCTCGCGGGCCACCGGCTCCTCCTCGACCGGGGCCTGCTCCAGGAGGGCGACGACGCCCTGGCCGGCACCCGGCACGAGGCGAGCGCCCGGCTGTCGGCCGCCACGGCCGCCGAGACGGGCGTCAAGAACGGCGACGTCCTCGCGGTGACCGGCCCGGCCGGCTCCGTGGAACTGCCGCTGCGGATCACCGAGATGCCCGACCGGGTCGTCTGGCTCCCGCTGAACTCCACCGGGCACGGCGTCCTCGCCGACACCGGGGCCCACCCGGGCACCCTCGTACGGATCGGCCCGGCGACCCCGGCCGACAGCAGCGGCACCGATGCGGAGGTGGGCGCGTGAACGCGGTACAGCTCGCAGCCGAGGACCTCTCCCTGTTCGGCAGGGACGTCTGGTGGCTCGTCGTCGTCAAGGCGGTGTTCTGCTTCGCCTTCCTGATGGTGACCGTGCTCTTCTCCATCGTGTGGGAGCGCAAGGTCGTCGCCTGGATGCAGCTGCGCATCGGCCCGAACCGGCACGGCCCCTGGGGCATGCTCCAGTCGCTCGCCGACGGCGTGAAGCTGATGCTCAAGGAAGACATCATCGTCAAGCGGGCCGACAAGGTGGTGTACGTCCTGGCCCCGATCATCGCGGCGGTCCCGGCCTTCATGGCCATCGCGGTGATCCCCTTCGGGCCGCCCGGCGACGAGGTCTCCATCTTCGGCCAGCGCACCACGATGCAGCTGACCGACCTGCCGATCGCGATGCTCTACATCCTCGCGGTCGCCTCGGTCGGCATCTACGGCATCGTCCTGGCCGGCTGGTCCTCGGGCTCGACGTACCCGCTGCTCGGCGGCCTGCGCTCCTGCGCGCAGATGATCTCGTACGAGATCGCGATGGGCGCGGCCTTCGCCTCCGTCTTCCTCTACTCCGGGTCGATGTCGACCTCGGCGATCGTGGAGGCACAGGCGGACCGCTGGTACATCGTGCTGCTGCCGGTGTCGTTCATCATCTACGTCATCACCATGGTCGGCGAGACGAACCGCGCGCCGTTCGACATGCCGGAGTCCGAGGGCGACCTCGTCGGCGGCTTCAACACCGAGTACTCCTCCATCAAGTTCGCGCTGTTCATGCTGGCCGAGTACGTCAACATGGTCACCGTCTCGGCGGTCTCGGTCACCCTCTTCCTCGGCGGCTGGCGGGCCCCCGCGCCGATCTCCACGTACTGGGAGGGCGCGAACCACGGCTGGTGGCCGATGCTCTGGTTCGTCATCAAGGTCCAGCTGCTGCTGTTCTTCTTCATCTGGCTGCGCGGCACACTGCCCCGTGTCCGCTACGACCAGCTGATGAAGCTCGGCTGGAAGATCCTGATTCCGGTCTCCGTGGTCTGGCTGATGCTGGTGGCGACCGTCCGGGCGCTGCGCAACGAGCGCTACGACTTCTCGGAGATCGTCCTGTACGTCGGCGGCGCGGTCGTCGCGATCCTGCTGCTGTCCTTCGTCGCGGACCTCTTCCGCGACCGGAAGGAGAAGACGGCCGCCGAGCAGGCCGTCGAGGCCGCCGCGGCCGAGTCCTTCGACCCGCTGGCGGGCGGATTCCCCGTACCGCCCAAGCCCGGCCAGCACCTGGCACCCGTACCGCGCAGGCGGCCTCGCAGTGAGCGGGAGCTGATTGTCAGTGGCGGGACGAATACTGACAGTGACCGAGAGGAGGGTGCTGAGAATGCCTGACGCGGACCAGAACGAGAAGTGGCAGAACCCGGTGGCCGGCTTCGGCGTGACCTTCAAGGCCATGTTCAAGAAGCGCCTCACCGAGCAGTACCCGGAGCAGCAGAAGACCACCGCTCCGCGCTTCCACGGACGGCACCAGCTGAACCGGCACCCGGACGGTCTGGAGAAGTGCATCGGGTGCGAGCTGTGCGCCTGGGCCTGTCCCGCCGACGCCATCTACGTGGAGGGCGCGGACAACACCGAGGAGGAGCGCTACTCCCCGGGTGAGCGGTACGGCCGGGTCTACCAGATCAACTACGCCCGCTGCATCCTGTGCGGGCTGTGCATCGAGGCCTGCCCGACGCGGGCGCTGACGATGACCAACGAGTTCGAACTGGCCGACGTCAGCCGCGAATCGCTCATCTACACCAAGGAGCAGCTGCTCGCCGGCCTGACCGAGGGCATGGTGGAGACGCCGCACTCGATCTTCCCGGGCATGGACGAGCAGGACTACTACCGCGGGCTGGTGACCGGGGCGGCCCCCGGTACGGAGCGGCAGGCGGCGGTCTCCAAGGGCGAGCAGGCGACGCCCTCCGAGGGGGTGGGGGCGTGAGCACGATCGCCGCGGCCACCACCACGGTCACCTCCACCGGTGAGGCCGTGCAGTTCTGGGTCCTCGCCACCGTCGCCGTCGTCGGCGCGCTGTCCACGATCCTGATGAAGAAGGCCGTGCACAGCGCGCTGAGCCTGGCCGGGACGATGATCGTCCTGGCGGTCTTCTACCTCGCCAACGGGGCGTACTTCCTGGGCGTGGTCCAGATCATCGTCTACACCGGCGCGATCATGATGCTGTTCCTCTTCGTGGTCATGCTCGTCGGCGTCACCGCCGCCGACTCCCTGAAGGAGACCCTCAAGGGGCAGCGCTGGCTGGCCGCCCTGTGCGGGCTCGGTTTCGGCATCCTGCTGATCGCCGGCATCCGCCACGCCCAGCTCAACCACTTCAACGGGCTCGGCCGGATCAACTCCGCCGGGAACGTGGAGGGTCTGGCCACGCTGATCTTCACCAAGTACGTGTTCGCCTTCGAGATCACCGGCGCGCTGCTGATCACGGCCGCCGTCGGCGCGATGGTCCTCACCCACCGCGAGCGCGCCGAGCGGGCGGCCACGCAGCGCGAACTCGCCGAGCGGCGCGTCCGCGAGGGCGTACAGCTCCCGCCGCTGCCCGCGCCCGGCGTCTACGCCCGGCACAACGCGGTGGACGTCGCCGGTCTGCTGCCGGACGGCACCCCCTCCGAGCTGACCGTCAGCAAGACGCTGCGTGCCCGCGGCCAGATCCGGGACGTCTCCAGCGAGGCGCTGGAGGACCTGAAGGCGCTGGAGCAGCGGTCGGCCGAGCGGCTCGGCCGTGAGGAGGCCTCGAAGTGAACCCGGTCAACTACCTGTACCTGTCGGCGCTGCTGTTCACCATCGGCGCCGCCGGAGTGCTGATCCGGAAGAACGCGATCGTGCTGTTCATGTGTATCGAGCTGATGCTCAATGCCTGCAACCTCGCCTTCGTCACCTTCTCCCGGATGCACGGCAACCTCGACGGCCAGATCATCGCCTTCTTCACGATGGTCGTCGCCGCCGCGGAGGTCGTGGTGGGCCTCGCGATCATCGTGTCGCTGTTCCGTACCCGCCACTCGGCCTCGGTCGACGACGCCAGCCTGATGAAGCTGTAAGGGGCGCTCACAGTGGAGAATCTGATTGGGCTGCTGATCGCGGCGCCCCTGCTCGGAGCGGCGGTGCTGCTGTGCGGCGGCCGGCGCCTCGACAAGGCCGGCCACTGGCTCGGCACCCTGCTCGCCGCCGCCTCCTTCGGCATCGGCGTGGCCCTGTTCGCCGACATGCTGGGACGCGGCGCCGACGACCGGACCCTGCACCAGAAGCTGTACACCTGGATCCTGGTCGAGCGCTTCCACGCGGACGTCGCGTTCCAGCTGGACCAGCTGTCGATGACGTTCGTCCTGCTGATCACCGGGGTGGGCACGCTCATCCACGTGTACTCGATCGGGTACATGGAGCACGACGACCGCCGCCGCCGCTTCTTCGGCTACCTGAACCTGTTCCTCGCGGCGATGCTGCTGCTGGTCCTCGCCGACAACTACCTGCTGCTGTACGTCGGGTGGGAGGGCGTCGGCCTCGCCTCGTACCTGCTCATCGGCTTCTGGCAGCACAAGCCGAGTGCGGCGACCGCCGCGAAGAAGGCCTTCCTGGTCAACCGGGTCGGCGACATGGGCCTGTCGATCGCGATCATGCTGTTGTTCACCACCTTCGGGACCTTCGCCTTCGGGCCGGTGTTCGCCTCGGTGGGCAACGCGACCGAGGGCAAGCTGACGGCGATCGCCCTGCTGCTGCTGCTCGCCGCGTGCGGCAAGTCGGCCCAGGTCCCGCTCCAGTCCTGGCTCGGGGACGCGATGGAGGGCCCGACCCCGGTCTCGGCCCTGATCCACGCGGCGACCATGGTCACCGCCGGCGTGTACCTCATCACCCGCTCCGGGGCGATCTTCAACGCCGCGCCGGACGCGCAGACCGCGGTCGTCGTGGTCGGCGGGGTCACGCTCCTCTTCGGTGCGATCGTCGGTTGCGCGAAGGACGACATCAAGAAGGCCCTCGCCGGCTCGACGATGTCGCAGATCGGGTACATGATCCTGGCCGCGGGCCTCGGCCCCATCGGCTATGCCTTCGCGATCATGCACCTGGTGACGCACGGCTTCTTCAAGGCCGGCCTCTTCCTCGGTGCGGGTTCCGTGATGCACGGGATGAACGACGAGGTCGACATGCGGCGCTACGGCGGCCTGCGAAAGTACATGCCGGTCACCTTCGTGACCTTCGGCCTCGGCTACCTCGCCATCATCGGCTTCCCGGGCCTGTCGGGCTTCTGGTCCAAGGACAAGATCATCGAGGCGGCCTTCGCGAAGGGCGGCACCGAGGGCTGGATCCTCGGGGCGGTCACCCTGCTGGGCGCGGCCATCACCGCGTTCTACATGACCCGCGTGATGCTGCTGACCTTCTTCGGCGAGAAGCGCTGGCAGCCCGACGAGCACGGGCACGAGCCGCACCCGCACGAGTCCCCGAAGTCCATGACCCTCCCGATGGTCATCCTGGCCTTCGGATCGGTCTTCGCCGGAGCCCTGTTCAGCATCAACGAGGCCTTCGTGAAGTGGCTCGAGCCGGTCACCTCCTTCGAGCACGGAAACCCGCCGCTGAGCGCCGCCGCCATCACCGCCTCGACGGTCGTGGTCCTGCTCATCGGCGTGGGAGCCGCGTACGCCCAGTACGGCAGGAAGCCCGTCCCGGTGGTCGCCCCGCGCGGCAGCTGGTTCACCCGGGCGGCCCGCCGGGACCTGCTCCAGGACGACTTCAACCACGTCGTGCTGGTGCGCGGCGGGGAGCACCTGACCCGCTCGCTCGTGTACGTCGACCACAGCCTGGTCGACGGGGTGGTCAACGGGACGGCCGCCTCGGTCGGCGGACTGTCGGGCCGGCTGCGCAAGCTGCAGAACGGCTACGCCCGCAGCTACGCGGTCTCGATGTTCGGGGGCACGGCGATCCTCATCGCCGCGACCCTGCTGATGAGGGCGGTGTGAGATGAGTTTCCCGCTTCTGACGGTGACGGCCGCGGTCCCCGCGGCCGGCGCCATCCTGACGGCGGCCGTCCCGGCCGCCCGCAGGACCGCCGCCAAATGGCTCGCGCTGCTCTTCTCGCTGGCGACGCTGGCCCTGGCCGTGCTCGTCGCGGTCCGCTTCGATCCCGCCGGCGCCCGCTACCAGCTCACCGAATCGCACCCCTGGATCCCCGACTTCGGCGTCCGCTACGAACTGGGCGTCGACGGGATCGGGGTGGCGCTGATCGCGCTCACCGCCCTGCTGATCCCCTTCGTCATCGGGGCCGGCTGGCACGACGCCGACCCCCTGGAGACCGCATCCTCGCGCTGGCGGCCGACGCAGGGCTTCTTCGCCCTGATCCTGCTGGTCGAGGCGATGGTGGTCATCTCCTTCGAGGCCACCGACGTCTTCCTCTTCTACATCTTCTTCGAAGCCATGCTCATCCCGATGTACTTCCTCATCGGTGGCTTCGGGGACCGCGCCCATGCCGGGTCCGACGAGAACGCGGCCGCGCAGCGCTCGTACGCGGCGGTCAAGTTCCTCCTCTACAACCTGGCCGGCGGCCTCATCATGCTGGCCGCCGTCATCGGCCTGTACGTGGTCGCCGGGAACTTCTCGCTCCAGGAGATCACCGCCGCCCGCGCCGCGGGCACGCTCGACATGGCGACCAACACCGAGCGGCTGCTGTTCCTCGGCTTCTTCTTCGCCTTCGCGGTGAAGGCCCCGCTGTGGCCGCTGCACACCTGGCTGCCGAACGCGATGGGCGAGGCCACCGCCCCGGTCGCCGTACTGATCACCGCGGTCGTCGACAAGGTCGGCACCTTCGCGATGCTCCGCTTCTGCCTCGGGCTCTTCCCGGACGCCAGCAAGTGGGCCACGCCGGTGATCCTCGTCCTGGCCCTGATCAGCATCGTCTACGGCGCGCTGGTCGCGGTCGGGCAGCGCGACATCAAGCGGCTGGTCGCATACGCCTCGATCTCCCACTTCGGGTTCATCATCATGGGCATCTTCGCGATGACCTCCCAGGGGCAGTCGGGCGCCACGCTGTACATGGTCAACCACGGGCTCTCGACGGCGGCGCTGATGCTGGTGGCCGGCTTCCTGATCACGCGGCGCGGGTCCCGGCTCATCGCCGACTACGGCGGTGTGCAGAAGGTGGCCCCGGTGCTGGCCGGCACCTTCCTGATCGGCGGCCTCGCCACGCTGTCGCTGCCGGGCCTGGCGCCCTTCGTCAGCGAATTCCTGGTCCTGGTCGGCACGTTCGCCCGGTACCCGGTCATCGGCGTCATCGCCACCATCGGCATCGTGCTCGCCGCGCTCTACACCCTGGTGCTCTACCAGCGCACGATGACCGGCCCCGTGAAGGAGGAGGTCCGCACGATGAAGGACCTGCACCTGCGGGAGGTGCTGGTGGTCGCCCCGCTGATCGCGCTGCTGATCGCGCTGGGCGTGTACCCGAAGCCGCTCACCGAGATCGTCAACCCGGCGGTGAGGCACACCATGTCCGACGTACACGAAAAGGACCCGAAGCCACAGGTGGCTGTCGAGGCCAAGAACGGGGAGGCGGCGAAGTGAGCACCATGGCTGCTGCCCAAGGGCTGCTGACGCTGGCGGCCGCGGAACCGGTCGACCGGATCCCGGCCCCGCACATCGAGTACGCACAGCTCGCGCCCACACTGATCGTGGTGGGCGCGGCGGTCATCGGAGTCCTCGTCGAGGCCTTCGTACCGCGCAAGTCCCGCTACTACGTCCAGGTGTTCCTCGCCGTCGCCGCGCTGGCCTCGGCCTTCGCGGCGGTCGTCGGCCTCGCCGCCGGCGGGTACGCGGGCGACAAGGCGCACATCGCGGCGATGGGCGCCGTGGCCGTGGACGGCCCGGCGCTGTTCCTCCAGGGCATCATCCTGCTGTCCTCGATCGTCGCGGTCTTCACCTTCGCCGAGCGGCGCCTGGACCCGGCCGCGCACGGCAACCGGGTGGACTCCTTCGCCGCGCAGGCGGCGTCCGTACCGGGCAGCGAGAGCGAGAAGGCCGCCGTCAAGGCGGGCTTCACCACCACCGAGGTCTTCCCGCTGGTGCTGTTCGCGATCTCCGGCATGCTGATCTTCCCGGCGGCCAACGACCTGCTGACGCTGTTCGTGGCGCTGGAGGTCTTCTCCCTCCCGCTGTACCTGCTCTGCGCCGTCGCCCGCCGCCAGCGGCTGATGTCGCAGGAGGCGGCGGTCAAGTACTTCCTGCTCGGTTCGTTCTCCTCGGCCTTCTTCCTCTTCGGTATCGCGCTGGTCTACGGGTACGCGGGCTCGGTCTCGTACGCGGCGATCGCCGACGTGGTCGACGGCACGGTCACGAAGATCGACCCGGCGCTCGCCGACACCATGGGCAACGACGCGCTGCTGCTGATCGGCGGGGCGATGATCCTGATGGGCCTGCTCTTCAAGGTCGGCGCGGTCCCGTTCCACATGTGGACCCCGGACGTCTACCAGGGCGCCCCGACCCCGGTCACGGGCTTCATGGCGGCGGCGACGAAGGTGGCCGCGTTCGGGGCTCTCCTGCGCCTGCTGTACGTCGTCCTCCCGGGCCTGCGGTGGGACTGGCGGCCGGTGATGTGGGGCGTGGCCATCGTGACGATGCTGGCCGGTGCGGTGATCGCGGTGACCCAGACCGACGTCAAGCGCCTGCTCGCGTACTCCTCGATCGCGCACGCGGGCTTCATCCTGGCCGGTGTGATCGCGACGTCGGCGCAGGGCGTCCAGTCCGTCCTGTTCTACCTGGGCGCGTACTCCTTCGTGACGATCGGCGCCTTCGCGGTGGTCACACTGGTGCGCGACGCGGGCGGTGAGGCGACGCACCTGTCCAAGTGGGCGGGTCTGGGCCGCCGTTCCCCGCTGACGGCGGCGGTCTTCGCGGTCTTCCTGCTGGCCTTCGCCGGCATCCCGCTGACGTCGGGCTTCTCCGGCAAGTTCGCCGTGTTCAAGGCGGCGGCGGAGGGCGGCGCGGGGGTGCTGGTCGTGGTCGGTGTCATCTCGTCCGCGATCGCCGCGTTCTTCTACATCCGGGTGATCGTCCTGATGTTCTTCAGCGAGCCGAAGCCGGACGGCCCGACGGTGGCCGTCCCGTCGCCGCTGACGATGACGACGATCGCGGCGGGCGTGGCGGTGACCCTGGTCCTGGGTCTGGCGCCGCAGTACTTCCTGGACCTGGCGGGGCAGGCGAGCACGTTCGTACGGTAGTTCCCCACCACGTACGTGTCAGGGCCCGGCTCCCCCCGAGGGAGCCGGGCCCTGACGTGTGCCGGCTACTCCGGCCCCCGCCGCTTCGGCCAGATCTCGGTGAGGTCCAGGTCGATGGGGAAGGGGACGGAGACCTTCAGCCGGTCATGGAAGATCCCGGTACTCGTATAGGAGCCGGTGGCCGGTTCGCGCTCGAAGACGTAGACCACTGCCCGGCCATCCTGGTTCTCGACCCGCCAGAAGTGGGGGATCTTGGCGCGGGCGTACTTCACGGGTTTGGTCTCGCGGACGCGGCTGACCGATTCCGGGGACACCACTTCGACGGCGAGCCGGACGGACTCGGCCGGAAGCCGGGTCTGGTTGGGATCCTCGTCGTCTTCCGCGGGTACCACGATGACATCCGGCTCCGGACGGTTCCGACGGTCGATGTCGATGGTGAACTCCCGCAGCACATCGAGCTCGTCCGGCGCCAAGGCGCTCAGCCGCCGTTCGAAAAAACTCACCGCACGCACGTGGAAACGAGTCTGCGGACTCACGAAAACCAGGCTCCCGTCGATCAGCTCCGTGTGAGGAGGCAGATTCGGAAGCGTGTCCAGGTCGTCCGCGGTCCAGCCGCCCTCGGGTGGCTCCGGCCAGCTGTAATCCGGGTTCATCAGTGCTCCCATGGACTGGAGTCTCGCGAGTCCGTCCAGCGTATCGCCGGGGATCGGTCGGGGATCGTCCCCGCGTGTGAACGATCCCGTGGTGTTGACGGAGCCAAAGGCGGGCGGCATATGCGCGGACGTCCGCGTCCGAGTCCGAGGTGGCCGTGGCCAGGGCCGTGCGGGCCTGCGGGGTGGTGCGGTGGGCGCGCAGGGAGAGGACGGCGGCCTTGCGGACGTCCGCGTTCCGGGGCGCGCACCGGGCCGACGGCGCGGACCTCGTTGGTCACGCGGCCGTGCTCGTGCAGGGTCTCGGCCAGGCCCTGGAGGCGGTCGAGGCCGTGGGGGTACTTCTCGCAGACGACGACGGTCCCGCCCCCGGGCCGGCGTTCGACGAGCTGCTCGCCGCGCAGCAGGTCGAGGGCCTGGCGGACGGTGTTGCGGCCGGCTCCGTAGTCGGCGGCGAGGGCGTCCTCCAAGGGGAGGACCCCGCCGGGGCAGCCGCCGGCCAGGATCTGGTGGCGCTAGGTCGGCAAGCTGCCGCGCCTGGTCCGCGCGCAGTCGCCGCCGGCGCGCGGCGGCGAGGGGGCGGTGTGCTCACGGGTGCGTTCGGCTGGCATGGCAGGGAACATGCCGACGGGCCCCAGCCGGTGGTGTCGCCACAGTGTTGCGCCACCGGGCGGCCCGAACGCAGGGCTGTGACCTGCTGGTTCACCGGGGCGGCGGAAAGATCCGCCACCCCGGCGATGCCGTTCGTCCCGACGGGCGGACTAGCGGGATCCCGCAATGCGGCCGGTGACCTCGCCGAGGCCGACGCGGATGCCCTCGGGGCCCGGAGCCCAGGCGGTGAGGGTGACGGTGTCGCCGTCCTCGAGGAAGGTGCGCTTGCCGTCGGCGAGCTCGATGGCGTCGCGGCCGTTCCACGTCAGCTCCAGGAGCGAGCCGCGCTGCCCGACCTCGGGGCCGCTGACCGTGCCCGAGCCGTAGACGTCCCCGGTGCGCAGGGAAGCGCCGTTGACCGTCATGTGCGCGAGCTGCTGGGCGGCGGTCCAGTACATCGTCGCGAACGGCGGCTGCGCGACTTCCTGCCCGTTGATGGAGACGGTGATGTGCAGGTCGAAGCCGCCGGGCCGGTCGGCGTCGGCGTCGTCGAGGTAGGGCAGCAGCGGGTAGTCGCGGGCCGGCGGGGTGACCCGGGCCGCCTCCAGGGCCTCCAGCGGGGTCACCCAGGCGGAGACGGAGGTGGCGAAGGACTTGCCGAGGAAGGGGCCCAGCGGCACGTACTCCCAGGCCTGGATGTCGCGCGCCGACCAGTCGTTGAGCAGGAACAGCCCGAAGACGTGGTCCTCGAAGGCGCCCAGCGGCACCGGGCGGCCCAGCTCGGACGGGGTGCCGACGACGAAGCCGACCTCGGCCTCGATGTCGAGCTTGACGGACGGGCCGAAGACGGGCGCCGGGTCGGTGGGGGCCTTGCGCTGCCCGGAGGGGCGGACGACGTCGGTGCCGGAGACGACGATCGTGCCGGAGCGGCCGTGGTAACCGATCGGCAGCTGCTTCCAGTTGGGGGTGAGGGCGTCCCCGTCCGGACGGAACATCCTGCCGACGTTGGTGGCGTGGTGCTCGCTCGCGTAGAAGTCGACGTAGTCGGCGACCTCGTACGGCAGGTGCAGGGTGACGGCGTCCAGCGGGACGAGGTGCGGCTCGACCGTCTCGCGGTGGCCGGGGTCGGTCACCCAGGCGGTCAGCGCGCGGCGCACGTCGCGCCATGCGGTGCGCCCTGCGGCCAGCAGCGGGTTGAGCGAGGACTGTCCGAGCAGTGCGGCGTACGGGGAACCGAGCGCGACCGCGACCGCCCCCGCGTCGAGCACGTGTCCGCCGATGCGCACGCCGATGCGACGGCGGTTTTCCCCGGAGGTGGAGAACACGCCGTACGGGAGGTTGTGCGGCCCGAACGGGTCGCCCTCGGGGACATCGAGGGGGCTCTGCTGGGGCATGGGGTACTGCCTCGCTTTCGACGCGGTCCGGGGGTATCCCGGCGGGCTGGTTGATACGTTACGTGGCGGGTGGGGCGTGTGGGAGGCCGGATTCGGGCTCTATTTGTAGGACTTGTCCACTGGGGTCCGTATCCTTGCGCAGTGACTTCCGCCCCGCTTTCGGACCTCCCCTTCGCCTTGATCGCCACTGACCTGGACGGGACCCTGCTGCGCGCCGGAGACACCGTCTCCGCGCGCTCGTATGCGGCGCTCGCGACGGCGCGCGCCGCCGGCGCCCAGCACATCATCGTCACCGGACGCCCCGTCCCGCAGGTCCAACATGTCCTGGATGACCTCGGCTACACGGGGCTCGCGGTGTGCGGGCAGGGCGCGCAGGTGTATGACACGGCGTGCGCACGCCTGTTGCACTCCATTCCGCTGGACCGGGACCTGGCGGAGGTGGCGCTCGGGAAGATCGAGGCGGAGATCGGCGAGCTGTACGCGGCGGTCAACCAGGAAGGGGTGGACGCCGAGATGCTGATAGGGCCGGGCTATCGGATGTGGCACCCGCATCTGCCGACGGTCCGGGTGCGCGGGCGCGGCGATCTGTGGGCCGCGCCGATCAACAAGGTGCTGCTCCAGCACCCGGAGCTGGACGACGACGAGCTGACGCGGGTCGCCCGTTCGGTGGTCGGGGACCTGGTGAACGTGACGATGGCGGGGGAGCACACGGTGGAGCTCCAGCCGCCGGGCGTCAGCAAGGCGAGCGGGCTGGCCCTGGCCGCGGAGGTCCTGGGCGTCGGCCCGTCCTCGACGATCGCCTTCGGCGACATGCCGAACGACATCCCGATGTTCGCGTGGGCGGCGCACGGCGTGGCGATGGCCAACGCCCACCGCGAGCTGGTGGCCGTGGCCGACGAGCTGACCCTCTCGAACGAGGAGGACGGCATCGCGGTGGTCCTGGAACGCCTCTTTCCCTGACGGGCCGGCCTCTGACGGGTCACCGCCTGACGGTTCACCCTGTGACGGGTCAGCCCGCCGCGCGGGGGAGGCGGCGCTCCCACGTGCGGTGGAAGACCACCTCGTCACCCTCCCGGCACACCAGCTCGTTCGAGGTCACGAAGCCGCCCTCGTCGCACGAGATTTCCGACCGGGTCTCCACCCGTACGTCCCAGGCCAGCTCGGGCCGGTGCAGCCGGATCCGCCAGTCCGAGCGGGTCCGGGCCGACAGTGGGTCCGCCGAGGCGATCTCGTACACCTCCAGCGCGTCCTCGCCGGACTCCAGGCCGTCCGGATACACCCGCGTGCCCCCGTACCGCGGGTCCACCTCCAGCCGCCAGGTCCCGCGCGCGACGTCCCGTACGACCAGCCGTTCCGGCCGCGGCTCGTCCAGCGTGGCCGGGACGGCGACACCGAGCGGCTCCGACTGCTCCGGCGGTCCGAAGGCGATCTCCGGGCCGGAGCCGTCGGATCCGGGGGACCGGACCGGGAGGACCAGGGCGCTGCCCGCCGGGTCCAGGGTCCAGCCCGCCTCCGAGCCGGCCCGCGGCCAGATCCACGGCCAGTACGCCGAGGACAGCGCGAGCCGGATCCGGTGGCCGGCCGCGAAGCGGTGGCCGGTGCCGTTCAGCTCGAAGACCACGTCCTCGTACGCGCCCACCGGCCAGGGGACCGCCTTGTCCCGGCCCAGGCGGGCGGAGAGGTTCAGGGCGCCCCGGGTGATCAGCGTGGAGGAGCCGTCGGGCGCCACATCGCACAGCCGGGCCACCACCTGGCCGTACGGGACGTCCATCCGCAGCCGGGCCGTCACCTGGGCGCGGCCCAGGATCTCCACCGGCTCGCGCCCCACCGGGAACTCGAAGCAGGCCGACTTGGCATCCTCCTCCCGCTGGTCCGGCGGCAGGTCCGCCTCGTTGCCGAAGGGGAAGAACCGCCCCGCGTCCAGCCCCGTGTGCTGCGGGGACGCCACGGCCACCGGCGCGCCCTGGAGCGCGTACGTGACGGGGGTGACGGCGGGGGAGGGCCACTGCGCGTCCCCGACCCAGCGGCCCGGGAGCACCTCGTACGTGGTCGCCGGCGGATGGGACTCGGAGATCCAGGAGCGCAGCAAGGGCTCGTCCATCACCCCGTTGGCCCCTTCGCCCGGTGCGCTGTCGGAATCACCCTTGAGCCAGTGGTCCCACCACCGCAGCGTCTCCTGGAGGAACCCGATCGCCGGACCGGGCAGCCCCCGGTCCGGGTACTGGTGCGACCACGGGCCGATCAGCCCCCGCACCCGGTCGGCGGGCAGGTGGGACACCAGCCGCAGCACCGCGTCCCGGTACGGGTCGTGCCAGCCGCCCACCGCGAGGACGGCCGCGCCGATCGCCGGGTAGTCCTCGCAGACGCTGCCGTGGCGCCAGTAGTCGTCCCGCGTCTGGTGCGCCAGCCAGGTGTGGACCAGGGGTTCGACGGATTCCAGCCGCGCCAGCCACTGCTCCCGCCAGCCGTCGCCGGCGTACAGCGGGTCCGGCGGCCGGGCCGCGAAGGCCAGCATGGTCGCCGCCCACGCGTGCATGTCCACGGCCAGCACCGAGCCGCCCATGTAGTGGACGTCGTTGTCGTACCGGTCGTCCGTCGAGCAGACCGTGACGACCGCCTTCAGTGCCTCGGGCGCCAGCGCCGCGATCTGGAGGGAGTTGAAGCCGCCCCAGGAGATCCCGAACATCCCCACTGATCCCGTGCACCACGGCTGCGCCGCCAGCCACTCCACCACCGCGACCCCGTCGGCCAGTTCCCGCGCGTCGTACTCGTCGCCCGGGTTCCCGCCGCTGCAGCCGTGGCCCCGTACGTCCACCCGCACCGAGGCGTAGCCGTGCCCGGCGTACCAGGGGTGGCGCTGCCGGTCCCGTGGGGCGGTCCAGTCCGTCAGCCGGTACGGCAGGTACTCCAGCAGCGCCGGGACCGGCTCGTCCGTCAGCGGGCGCCAGATCCGGGCGTACAGCTCCACGCCGTCGGCCATCGGGATCCGGACGTCCTCGTGCGTGGCCTCGTACGGGAACTCGGTACGGATGATCATGCGCTAACCACCTCGTTCGCCTCAGTGGACGGGGTGCATCGTGCGCCGCGGCCACGGCGCCGGGGCCACGGCGCCGGGGCGATCACGGCCGGGCGTCGCCCCGTCGGCAGGCCGGTGCCCGCCAGAAGAGTGGCGAGCACGCCTGCGGAGAGGAGCCCCGAGACGGTCCGGCGCACGGCGCGGCGCAGGTCCGCCTCGGGCCGACCGGTTCCGCCCGTTCCTCTATTTCGGTTGAAGTTCTGGACAAAACGCATTCTCCGGTTGTTTCGGCTCCTCATGAACATACCGGTGCGCATCGGGCGGTGCTCGGGTGGCGACATGGCGGGCGCTCTCGGTGATCGAAAACAGACCGGATACGCTGGCTTGAGTGATGGCAGCGACACATCGACAATCCAGGTGATCGTCAGCGTGATCGTCAGCAGACAGGAGTACCCCTCGTGACCGTCGTCGGGCCGTTCGGACTGAGCGTGCGGGACCAGGCTCTTGAGACCGATGTCCAGGCGGGGCTTGCCGCCGTCGAGGCGGGTCTGCTGGAGGCCACCAAGAGCGAAGTCCCCTTCATCACCGAGGCCGCACAACACCTGCTGCGCGCCGGGGGCAAGCGGTTCCGGCCGCTGCTGGTGATGCTGGCCTCCCGATTCGGCGATCCCTACGCGCCCGGAATCGTGCCCGCCGCCGTCGTCGTCGAGCTCACCCATCTGGCGACGCTCTACCACGACGACATCATGGACGAGGCGGACGAGCGCCGCGGCGTGGCCAGCGCCAACGCCCGCTGGGGCAACTCGGTGGCCGTCCTGACGGGTGACTTCCTGTTCGCCCGCGCCTCGCACATCCTGGCCGACCTCGGGCCGGAGGCCGTACGCATCCAGGCCGAGGCCTTCGAGCGGCTGGTGACGGGCCAGATCCTGGAGACGGCCGGCCCGCGCGACGGCCGCGACCCGGTCGCGCACTACCTCGACGTCATGGCCGGCAAGACCGGTTCGCTGATCGCGGTCTCCGGCCGGTTCGGCGCGCTGATGTCCGGCGCCGACGAGTCGGTCGTCGACATCCTGACCCAGTACGGCGAGCGCCTCGGTATCGCCTTCCAGCTCGCCGACGACGTCCTGGACATCGCCTCCGACTCGCACGAGTCCGGCAAGACCCCGGGGACGGACCTGCGCGAGGGGATCCCGACGCTGCCCGTGCTGCGGCTGCGCGAGATGGCGGCCCAGGGCGGCGACCCGGGCGACCTGGAACTCGTAGGCCTCCTGGACGGCGATCTCGCCGACGACGCCCTGCACGCGGAGGTGCTCGCCCGGCTGCGGGTGCACCCCGCCCTGGAGCAGGCCCGCCGCGACACCATCCGGTACGCGCAGGACGCGCGGGCCACGCTCGCGCCGCTGCCGGAGTGCTTCGCGAAGTCGGCGCTCGAGGAGCTGTGCGACGCGGTGGTGCACCGCGCCGGCTAGGACGTGACCCGGTACGACCGGGTACGGCCATCGGCAGAGGCGAGGGCCCTGCATCCCCTACGGGTACGGGATGCAGGGCCCTCGCCGTGTCATCCCTGGGGTGTACGCGGAGTTGAGCCCGGGGAGTGACGCCCCGACCCCCTCTGTCTTGGTCAGATGGAGACACAGCAGAACGGGTGACGAAGAGGTAGGGCAGACATGGCAACGAACGCAAAGACCCGCAAGGCCGCCCGGTACGCCGTACCGGTAGCGGTGGCGGGTGTGGCCGCCGCGACCGTGGCGATGGTCCCGGCCTTCGCGAACTCCGGCGGCCCGGACCTGCCGAAGATGACGGCACAGCAGCTCATCGAGAAGGTGGCCGCCTCGGACGTGCAGCAGCTGTCCGGCAGCGCGAAGGTCAGCACCGACCTGGGTCTGCCGACCCTGGCGAGCGGCCTGCTCGGCGGCGGCGGGGGCGTCGCGGGCGGCTCGGCCAACCCCGAGGACAAGCTCGCGCAGTTGGCGAACGGCACGCACACCGTGCGCGTCGCGGCCGACGGCCCGGACCGCCAGAAGCTCACGTTCGTGGACGGCAAGGACGAGTACAGCCTCATCCGCAACGGCGCCGACGTCTGGGGGTACGACACCAAGGCCAACGAGGTCTGGCACGAGAAGGACACCGAAGGCGCGGCGCAGGGCAAGGACCACAAGAAGACGGCCGACCGGCTGGGCGGCGCTTCGCCCCAGCAGCTGGCCCAGGACATCCTGAAGGCCGCCGGCCCGACCACGGACGTCAGCGTGGGCGACACCGCGCAGGTGGCCGGCCGGGACGCGTACCAGCTGGTGCTGAAGCCCAAGCACGGCGGATCCACGGTCAACTCGGTCAAGATCGCGGTGGATGCCAAGAACGGCGTGCCGCTGCGGGTGCAGCTCCTGGCCACCGAGGGCGGCAAGCCGATCGTCGACGCCGGGTTCACCAAGGTGGACTTCGCCAAGCCGTCGGCCGACACCTTCGCCTTCACGGCGCCCAAGGGCGCCAAGGTGACCGAGGGCGCGGCCGAGGCGGGCAAGGGCGGCGCCGGCCACGGCAAGGAGTTCAAGGGCCTGGAGTCCTTCCCCGGCCTCGACGCCCTGACCGGCGGCGCGGGCGGCAAGGGCGGCAAGGGCGACATGAAGGTGCTCGGCGAGGGCTGGTCGACGATCGCCCGGATCGACACGGGCGCCGGCAAGGGCCTGAAGGACATCGAGAACGACAAGAACGCGCCCAAGGAGGCCAAGCAGTTCCTCGACTCCCTCGGGGGCAAGGTCACCGGCACGTTCGGCGAGGGCCGGGTCTTCAAGACCCGCCTGGTCAACGCCCTGATCACCGACGACGGCAAGGTCTACGTCGGCGCGGTCACCAAGGACGCGCTGGTGCAGGCGGCCGACGCCAACAAGTAGCGGCAGCAGGGCGGGTACGACTGTCCGAGGGTGGGCGGGGACTGTGTCCCTGCCCACCCTTCTGCCGTTCCGGCCCTGTGTACAGCGGGCCCGCTGTACCGTGAAAAGCATGTCGAGACACGTCACCATCCGCCTGAACGAAGAGTTCCACGAGCGTCTCAAGGCGCGCGCGGCGGCGCTGGGGACGACGGTCACCGCGCTGATCACCGAGGTGACGGAACGTGAGCTCGACGAGGACCGGAAGAACTTCCTTTCCGGCATCGAGGAGTTCGCCGATCACTGGAGCTACTTCCAGGAGCGGTTCGGCAATTGAAGATCACCATGGAGTGGGCCTGGACCGCTCTGGCCCACCATCTCCCGTCAGATCCCGCCGTGTGGGATCCCTCCGGGGTGGCCGCCGCGGTCGCCCGGCACCAGAACGACCTCGTCCTGGTGCCCGAACAGCCCGCCCCGGACACCGCGTGGCGGGCCGCCGCGTTCCTGCACACCCTCGCGGTCTGCCCGGCGCTGGAGTCGCCGATGAACGAGTTCTACGCGGCGGCCGCCACCCGCTCGTACCTGCGCGTGGCGGGAGCCAAGCAGCTGCCCTCGCCGGAGGACCTCGGCGACCTGGTGGAGGCGGCGAAGCTGGGCCGCGCGGACATCGGCGCGGTGGCCGAGGAACTCCGCGCGCTGATACAGGAGCCGCTGACGGTCCCGCCGCAGGCCCGCACAGAGGACGCGTCCTGAGGGGGCGCGCCCTCGGAGCGAGTCCCAGAAGGTGATCTTCCAGCTGTTGATGTAGCCGACGTCCTGCGCCGCCACGTCCTTGACCTGGAGTTTCCAGACGCCGTTGGCCACCTCGCCGGAGGCGTTGACCGTGTACGAGGCCACCACGTCGTCCGCCGCATCCGAACCGCAGGTGTTTGGTGGGCTGGATCTGTGCGCGCGAGACGGCCAGTGCGGTCTCCAGGATGGCGGCCGAGCCGGATCCGTTGTCGTTGATGCCGGGACCGGCGGTCACCGAGTCCAGGTGCGAGCCGGCCATCAGCGCCGCGTTCGGGTCGCCGCCCGGCCAGTCGGCGATCAGGTTGTAGCCGGTCGCGCCGCTGCTGGTGAAGGTCTGCAGGGTGGTGGTGAAGCCGGCCGCGTCCAGCTTGGTGGGCGATCGTGCGTCAGTGCGAGCCTGATGTTCAGCGGCTGTGTGACTGTCCGTCAAGTCCGGGATCCGGTCAGGGCGGTTCGGGAAACGGACGATCCCCGCCATGAGGCTCCATGGCGGGGATCGTCGGGGTATCGGGGTATCGGGGTCCCGGGGTGCGGCGCGGTGCTACGCGGGCTCGGGCTCCGGGGCCGCCACCGGCCCGGCTGCGCGGGCCGCTTCGAGCCGGGCCCGGTTCTTGCCCGCCGTACGCAGCGCATCCCAGGTCAGCAGCGCGAGCGCGGCCCAGACCAGGGAGAAGCCGGCCCAGCGCTCGGGCGGCATCGCCTCGTGGAAGTACACGACGCCGAGCCCGAACTGGAACACCGGGGCCAGGTACTGGAGCAGCCCGAGCGTGGACAGCGGGACCCGGATCGCGGCCGCCCCGAAGAAGACCAGCGGGATCGCGGTGACCAGTCCGGTCGAGGCGAGCAGCGCCGAGTGCCCGAGGCCCTCTGTGGCGAAGCTCGACCGGCCCTGTGCGCCCAGCCACAGCAGGTAGCCGAGGGCGGGCGGGAACAGCAGCGCCGTCTCGGCGGCGAGCGACTCGACCCCGCCCATGTTGAGCTTCTTCTTGATCAGCCCGTAGGCCGCGAAGGAGAAGGCCAGCACCAGCGAGATCCACGGCGGCCGCCCGTACCCGATGGCGAGCACCAGCACCGCGGCGACGCCGATGCCGACGGCCGCCCACTGTGCCCGGCGCAGCCGCTCACCGAGGACCAGCACGCCGATCGCGATGGTGACCAGCGGGTTGATGAAGTAGCCCAGGCTGGCCTCGACGACCGCGCCGTTGTTGACGGCCCAGATGTACAGGCCCCAGTTCACGGAGATCACCGAGGCGGCCAGTGCGGTCAGGCCGAGCTTGCGCGGCTGCCGGAGCAGCTCCCGTATCCAGCCCCAGCGGCGCATGGCCAGCAGCAGGACCGCGACGACGCCCAGCGACCACACCATGCGGTGGGCGAGGATCTCGATGGCCCCGGAGGGCTTGAGCAGCGGCCAGAAGAGGGGGACGAGCCCCCATAGTCCGTATGCGCCGAATCCATAGAGCAAACCCGTGCGCTGCTCGTTCTCCGCCTTCACGGGGCCTCCAGTCACATTCCAGCCAACTTCACGAAGGTAGCGCCGGACGCGCCGGATGTCATGCCCGTAGGCCAGAGATACTCATGACACCTTCGAAGCCTTGCGTGACCGGGGCCGGTCCGGCTCAGGCCGGTCCGGCTCAGGCCAGGGCCGAGGCGATCGCGTGGGCCACCGGGGTCGTCGGGCGGCCGATGAGGCGGGACAGGTCCCCGCCGGTGTGGGCCAGCCGGCCGCGGGAGATCGCCGCGTCCACGTCGACGAGAAGGGCCGCGAAGCCCTCGGGGACCCCGGCGCCGGTCAGGATCGACCGGTGCGCGTCGGCCGGGACCTCGGAGTACGCGACCTCCTTGCCGGACTGCGCCGCGATCTCGGCCGCGTACTCCGCCAGGCTCCAGGCGGTGTCGCCGGAGAGCTCGTACACCTGGTTCAGGTGGCCCTCGCCGGTCAGCACGGCGGCGGCCGCAGCCGCGTAGTCCGCCCGGGCGGCGGAGGCGATCCGGCCCTCGCCCGCGCTGCCCACGACCGCGCCGTGCTCCAGGACGGTGCCCAGGTGGCCGGTGTAGTTCTCGTGGTACCAGCCGTTGCGCAGGAAGGTGTAGGGGAGGCCGGAGTCGAGGATGGCCTGCTCGGTGACCTTGTGCTCGGCGGCCAGGTCGAAGTCGGCCTCGGGGCCGCCGAGGATCCCGGTGTACGCGAGCTGGGCGACGCCGGCGGCCCGCGCGGCCTCGATCACGGCGGTGTGCTGCGGCACGCGACGGCCGACCTCGTTGCCGGAGATCAGCAGGACGCGGTCGCCGGAGCGGAAGGCGGCGGCCAGGGTCTCGGGGGCGTCGTAGTCCGCGACGCGCACCTCGACGCCGCGCTCGGCCAGGTCGGCGGCCTTCTCCTTGCTGCGGACGACGACGGCGACGCGCTCGGCGGGGATCCGGTTCAGCAGCTCCTCGACGACGAGGCGGCCGAGGGCTCCGGTGGCTCCGGTGACGACGATGCTCATGGGGTGCGCTCCTTGCGTTGGGGTGTGCCACCACTCTAAAAGAGAGCGCTAACTGGCCGTAAGTACCCACTTCAAAGTAAGGTACTGGTATGAAGGTAAGTAAGGACGGGGTGCCGGCCGTGACGGTCAAGGCCCCGATGTGCCCCTCCCGCGGAGTGCTCGAGCACGTCACCAGCCGCTGGGGCGTGCTGGTCCTGGCCGCCCTCGTCGAGCGCTCGTACCGGTTCAGCGAACTGCGCCGGGAGGTGGGCGGCGTCAGCGAGAAGATGCTGGCCCAGACCCTGCAGACGCTGGAGCGCGACGGATTCCTGCTGCGCGACGCCAAGCCCGTGATCCCGCCGCGGGTGGACTACTCGCTCACCGAGCTGGGGCGCGAGGCCGCCGAGCAGGTGTGGGCCCTCGCCCGCTGGACCGAGCGGCGCACCATGGACGTCCAGGCGGCGCGCGCCGCGTACGACGAAGCCCGGAGCTCCTGAGGAACTCCGGGCCGTCGCTCGTACGGGTGGTGCTAGCCGACGACCGTCCAGGTGTCGTTGCCGGCGAGCAGGGTGCTGAGGTCGCCCTTGCCCTTGTTGTCGACGGCGGTGTCGAGCTGGTCGGCCATCAGGGTGTCGTAGACGGGCCGCTCCACGCTGCGGAACACCCCGATGGGTGTCTGGTGCAGGGTGTCGGGGTCGGCGAGGCGGGACAGTGCGAACGCCGTGGTCGGGCCGGTGCTGTGCGCGTCGTGGACCAGGATGCGGGATTCGTTCTCCGGGGTCACCGCGACGACCTCCAGTTCTCCGGTGGTCTGATTGCGCACGACGCCCTTGTGTCCGTCGGCGCCGAAGCGGATCGGCTGCCCGTGCTCCAGCCGGATCACGGCTTCCTGTGCCTGTGTGCTGTCCTT
>NZ_JBFAJR010000054.1:0-37250 GCF_040655295.1 Streptomyces sp. NPDC050448
AATGCGGTGGGGGCACCTCCCAGCGGTAGCTGGGGGATATTGGCGACCGACGACAACGCGGCAAGGCGCGGTGCCAGGCGGCCCGGGCCCGGCCATGATCCGCCGGACACCCCCTAGCCGTACGTGTCCCCCGGACCCGTACTGCCCGGCGCGCGCAACGGCCCGTACCGCTTCGGGCGTCCGCCCGGCCCCTGGACCTTGATCATCCGGACCGTGCCCTGCCCCAGGTCCGCGTTCAGCCGCGCCACCAGCTGCGGAGCCAGCAGCTTCAGCTGCGCCGCCCATGCCGAGGAGTCGCACCGCACGACCAGTTCACGGTCCTCGTACCGATCCGGTTCACAGTGCGCCGCGATCTCCGGCCCGACGATCTCCGGCCAGCGCTCCATCACGCCCGCGACCGCCATCGGCATCTCCCAGCCGCGCTCCGTGCGCAGCCGGTCCAGCGCCGCCATCAACGGCATCGGGTCGCGGCCGTCCGCGCGCGCACCCGAGCGCAGTCCCGGCTGCCGGCTCCCCTTCTTCCCGCCGGCCGCATTGCCCCGGGCCCGCGCCTGCTCCCGGGCCGCCGCCAGCGCCTGCCGCGCGAGATCCACACCCGAAGGCTCCGGGGCCTTGCGCGGTTCCTTCTTCTCCTCGCTCACAGCCGGGTCACCTCACCACCGGACACCCCGAACCGCGTCCCCGCCAGCACGCCCGGAACGTCGTCGTCCACCGCGGCCGTCACCAGCACCTGCTCGCCCGGAGCCACCAGCTCCGCCAGCCGCTCCCGGCGCCGCGCGTCCAGCTCCGCGAACACGTCGTCCAGGATCAGCACCGGCTCCGCGCCCTCCGAGCGCAGCAGCTCGTACGAGGCCAGCCGCAGCGCCAGCGCGTACGACCAGGACTCCCCGTGGCTCGCGTACCCCTTCGCCGGCAGATCGCCCAGCCGCAGCACCACGTCGTCCCGGTGCGGGCCCACCAGGGTCACGCCCCGCTCGATCTCCTGCTTGCGCACCTCGGCCAGGGCCGCCAGAAGCACCTCGTACAACGCCTCGCGCGTGCGCGCCGTACCGCTGTCCACCGCCTCGCCGGCCGAGGACTTGTACGCGAGCCCCAGCGGGCCGCCGCCGGGCGCGAGCTGTTCGTACGCCTTGTCCGCCTGCGGCAGCAGCGTCGCGATCAGGTCGAGGCGCTGCGCCAGCAGCTCCGCGCCCGCGCGCGCGAGGTGCTGGTCCCACACGTCGAGGGTGGAGAGGTCCATGGAACGGCCGCCGTGCCGGCGTGCCATCGCCGCCGACTTCAAAAGGGTGTTCCGCTGCTTGAGCACCCGCTCGTAGTCCGACCGGACTCCCGCCATCCGCGGCGAGCGGGCCGTGACGAGCTCGTCGAGGAACCGCCGGCGCTCCCCGGGATCCCCCTTGACCAGGGCCAGGTCCTCCGGCGCGAACAGCACCGTCCGTACGATCCCCAGCACGTCCCGCGGCCTGACCTGCGAGGACCGGTTGATCCGGGCGCGGTTGGCCCGCCCCGGGTTCAGCTCCAGCTCCACCAGCTGCTGCCGCTCGCCGTGGGTGACGGCCGCGCGGATGATCGCCCGGTCCGCGCCCATCCGCACCAGCGGCGCGTCCGAGGAGACGCGGTGGCTGCCCAGCGTCGCCAGATAGCCGATGGCCTCGACCAGATTCGTCTTGCCCTGGCCGTTGGGGCCCACGAAAGCCGTGACGCCCGGGTCGAGGGGAACCTCGGCCCGGGCGTACGAGCGGAAGTCGGCCAGTGAGAGATGCGAAACATGCATGCGACGCCGACCTCCCCCGGCTTCCTGCTGCTCTGCTCTGTGCTGCTGTGGTGCCCCGGTGGCTGGTGGGGCTACTTCTTCTCGACCGCGTGGCCGCCGAACTGGTTGCGGAGCGCGGCGATCATCTTCATCTGCGGCGAGTCGTCCTGGCGGGATGCGAACCGCGCGAAGAGCGAGGCGGTGATCGCGGGCAGCGGCACGGCGTTGTCGATCGCCGCCTCCACCGTCCACCGGCCCTCGCCCGAGTCCTGCGCGAAGCCGCGCAGCTGCTCCAGGTGCTCGTCCTGGTCCAGCGCGTTCACGGCGAGGTCCAGGAGCCACGAGCGGATGACCGTGCCCTCCTGCCAGGACCGGAACACCTCGCGGACGTCGGTGACCGAGTCCACCTTCTCGAGCAGCTCCCAGCCCTCGGCGTAGGCCTGCATCATGGCGTACTCGATGCCGTTGTGGACCATCTTCGCGAAGTGGCCGGCGCCCACCTTGCCGGCGTGCACGGCGCCGAACTCGCCCTCGGGCTTGAGGGCGTCGAAGACCGGCTGCACCCGTGCGACGTGGTCCTTCTCGCCGCCGTACATCAGCGCGTAGCCGTTCTCCAGGCCCCAGACGCCGCCGGAGACACCGCAGTCGACGAAGCCGATGCCCTTGGCGGCCAGCTCGGCGGCGTGCTTCTCGTCGTCGGTCCAGCGCGAGTTGCCGCCGTCGACGACGATGTCGCCGATCGAGAGCAGCTCCGCGAGCTCGTCGACGGTGGACTGGGTCGCCGCACCCGCCGGGACCATCACCCACACGACGCGGGGGGCCTGCAGGCTGTCCACAAGTTCCCGCAGGCTGTGGACATCGGCAAGGTCCGGGTTGCGGTCGTATCCGATGACGGTGTGGCCTGCGCGGCGGATGCGCTCGCGCATGTTGCCGCCCATCTTGCCGAGACCGACGAGACCAAGCTCCATCAGGTGGTTCCTTAAGCGTTGTGGCCGTCTGTGCCGGGTTCCCCGGATCCCCCGGGGGCACCCCGGCTCCGAGCCTACGCCGGGCGGTGCCCCGCGGCGCCACGGGCGCTCCAGGGGCGGCCGTACGAGAGGCCGTACGGGGCTCTGCGCGGCCTTCGCGGCCTTGCGCGGGCAGGCGGCCGGGCGAACGCCGTCGGGCCCGGCCCCGCAGCCTGCGAGACCGGGCCCGACGTACGCGTGCGTCAGCCGGACAGGCGCACCGGCATGATCAGGTACTTGTACGCCTCGTCGGCCTCGGCGTCGACGGCCGGACGGCCGCTGAGCAGCGCCGGCTTCGTCGACGTGGTGAAGCTCAGCTGCGCGGCCGGGGAGTCGATCGCGCTCAGGCCGTCCAGCAGGAAGGTCGGGTTGAAGGCGATCGAGATGTCGTCGCCCTCGAGCTTGGCGTCCACACGTTCCACAGCCTGTGCATCGTCGGAGGAGCCCGCCTCCAGGATCAGCACGCCCTGCTCGAAGCTGAGGCGGACCGGGGTGTTGCGCTCGGCGACCAGGGCCACGCGCTTGACGGCCTCGACGAACGGGGCGGTCTCGATCACGGCGATGGAGTTGAACTCCGTCGGGAACAGCGTGCGGTACTTCGGCAGGTCGCCTTCGAGGAGGCGGGTGGTGGTGCGGCGGCCGGCGCCCTCGAAGCCGATGAGGCCCTCGCCCGCGCCGGAGCCCGACAGCGCCAGGGTGACGGTGTCACCGCTGGTCAGGGACTTGGCGGTGTCCAGGAGCGTCTTGGCGGGCACCAGGGCCACGGCGGAGGCGTCCGGGTTCTCCGGCTTCCACAGGAACTCGCGGACCGCGAAGCGGTAGCGGTCGGTGGAGGCCAGGGTGACGCGGTCGCCCTCGATCTCGATGCGGACACCGGTCAGCACGGGCAGCGTGTCGTCGCGGCCGGCGGCGATGGCGACCTGGGCGGCGGCGGAGGCGAAGACCTCACCGGGCACGGTGCCGGTCGCGGTCGGCATCTGCGGCAGCGCCGGGTATTCCTCCACAGGCAGGGTGTGGAGTGTGAATCGCGAGGAGCCGCAGACCACGGTCGCCCGTACACCGTCTGTGGAAATCTCCACCGGGCGGTTGGGGAGGGCGCGGCAGATGTCGGCGAGCAGCCGGCCGGAGACGAGGACGGTGCCGTCCTCCTCGACGTCCGCCTCGACGGAGACGCGGGCCGAGACCTCGTAGTCGAAGCCGGAGAGGGACAGGGTGCCCTCCTCGGCTTTCAGCAGCAGGCCCGCGAGAACGGGCACCGGCGGCCGGGCCGGGAGGCTACGGGCAGCCCAAGCCACCGCCTCCGCGAGTACGTCGCGCTCCACCCGGATCTTCACCGGAACCGCCTCCTGCTGTTGCTCGCTCGTCTGCCGGCCTTCGTCGTCGGCTCGATGCCTCGATGCCTCGGTGGCTCGGAGCCTCGTTGCCGGGGACCAGTCTGACGTACGGCGCCGACAGTCGGTGCTGCCGGAGGTCAAGTCGGGAGCGAGGTGTCGGGGAGGCGTTCCCGCCGAGTTGTGCACAGGACCCGCTTGAAAACCGAAACCGGCCTAACTCTCTATGGGGGTAGTAGTAGGGCCTGTGGAAACGGTGGATAAGCCCGTCCTCGCAGGTCAACCCGCGTTTTTTATCCACCGACCCTGTGGGTGGCACCGGTGGAAAACACCCTGTTCCTGTGGAGAACGAAAAGTTCTGCACAGGCCGTCCCCAGGTGACCCCGACTACTCCACAGGTGTGTCCCCAGCTTTCCCCAAGTACTCCACAGCCCAAACGTCGACTTCCGTGTGACGGCTTTCACTCAGGGCGGTGAGGGGGGGTGCAATGTTGCCGAACAGTGGACAGCGGTGTGGGTAACTCGTCGGATCCTGTGCACAGGATGCGGCAACCTGTGGGTCAGCGGTGGACAGAGGAGTGGACGAGCCTGTGGATGAATCTTCTGTCCACAGCCTGTGGATGACGCTTGCGCACAATTCCACAGGTGGCTGACCTGGCCTGATGGGGACTCATCCCGCACGCCTGTGGACAGATTGTGGGTGACGGAAGCCGTCCCCAGCCTGTGGACGGAGGAAAGTCCGGGAATCTGTGGATGAGTTGCTCCACAGGGGGCGTATTCGAACAGGTCAGGGGCGCGCGGACAAAGAAGGGCGCCCCCGAAGTACCCCGGGAGCGCCCTCTGGATGCGTTTGAAGAGGCCCTGACGGCCCGCGCACAGCTCCTGTGAGAGCGTGCACGGCCCCGTGCAGGGAGAGCCGGCTCAGCCGTTCTTGATGCGGTTGGTGAGCTCCGTGACCTGGTTGTAGATGGAGCGCCGCTCCGCCATCAGGGCGCGGATCTTGCGGTCCGCGTGCATGACGGTGGTGTGGTCGCGGCCGCCGAACTGTGCCCCGATCTTGGGCAGCGACAGGTCCGTGAGCTCCCGGCACAGGTACATGGCGATCTGCCGGGCGGTGACCAGGACGCGACTGCGCGAGGAGCCGCACAGGTCGTCCACGGTGAGCCCGAAGTAGTCGGCGGTGGCCGCCATGATGTCCGAGGCGGTGATCTCGGGGGCGGAGTCCTCGCCGCCGGGGATCAGGTTCTTGAGGACGTCCTCGGCCAGGCCCAGGTCGACCGGCTGCCGGTTCAGGCTCGCGAAGGCCGTGACCCGGATCAGCGCCCCCTCCAGCTCCCGGATGTTGCGCGAGATGCGGGAGGCGATGAACTCCAGTACCTCCGGCGGGGCGTTGAGCTGCTCCTGGACCGCCTTCTTGCGCAGGATCGCGATACGGGTCTCCAGCTCGGGCGGCTGGACGTCGGTGATCAGGCCCCACTCGAAGCGGTTGCGGAGCCGGTCCTCGAGGGTGACGAGCTGCTTGGGCGGCCGGTCGGAGGACAGCACGATCTGCTTGTTGGCGTTGTGGAGCGTATTGAAGGTGTGGAAGAACTCCTCCTGCGTCGACTCCTTGCTCGCGAGGAACTGGATGTCGTCGACGAGCAGGATGTCCATCTCGCGGTAGCGCTTGCGGAACGCGTCGCCCTTGCCGTCGCGGATCGAGTTGATGAACTCGTTGGTGAACTCCTCGGAGCTCACGTACCGCACCCGGGTGCCGGGGTAGAGGCTCCGCGCGTAGTGCCCGATGGCGTGCAGCAGATGCGTTTTGCCGAGGCCCGACTCCCCGTAGATGAAGAGGGGGTTGTACGCCTTGGCGGGCGCCTCGGCGACGGCCACCGCGGCGGCGTGCGCGAAGCGGTTGGAGGCGCCGATGACGAAGGTGTCGAACAGGTACTTGGGGTTCAGCCGGGCGGTCGGCTCCAGCGGGCCCGACGTGGAGCCGCCGGACGGGGCCGGGGGCGGTGCGGGCCGGCCGGGTGCCGGGCGCGGGGCCGGCTGCTCGTACTGCTGCTGCTCGTACTGATGGGACTGCTGCGGCGGGCGGGGCTCGTACTGCTGCTGTTCATAGGCGCCCTGCTCGTAGCCGCCGGGCTCGGACTGCTGGAGGTAGCCCGGCTGCGGGGAGGCGTACGGGTCGCGCTCGGGGAAGCCGCCGAGGCGGGGCTGCTGCCAGCCGTAGTCGTCCTGCTGGCCGCCGCGGGGCCAGGAGCCGGGCTCGGGGCGCGACTGCTGGTAGTCCGGGTAGGCGGGGCGGGCGGTCGGGAGCTGGTCGTCGGAAGGGCCGCCGGGGCCGGTGTGGCCGCCGGGGCGCTGGCCGCCGTACGGCTCGTACGAATCGGGGCGCTGCTGGGTGGGCGCGGCCAGGGGCGCGGGCTCGCCGGCGGAGTCGTCCACGGTGATGGCGATGCGGATGGGGCGGCCGCACTCACGGCTGAGCGCATCGCTGATCAGCGGGGCGAGCCGGCCCTCGAGGACGCGCTTGCCGTACTCGTTGGGGACGGCGAGAAGCGCGGTGTCGGCGACGAGTGCCAGGGGCTGGCAGCGCTCGACCCACTGCTTGTCCTTGGGCTCGATCGCATGCTGTCCCTCCCCGAGGAGCTTTTCGAGCACCCTTGGCCACACTGCGGCAAGATCGGCAGGTACGTCAGCCACAGAGCACGCTCTCTCACAGGGGTCCCACGAATGTGTGGTTCTTTGGGACGGTCGGGACAAAAAATCCGGGATCAGACAACGGTAGTCAGCCCGACGGGTACGGTTCAAGTCGTTGTCCACAGCCTGTGCACAGTGTTGGGGGCACGTAGCCTCGGTTTGACCGGATGGCGTAGCCGCGCGTACCGTAACGAGGTCGAGTTGTCGATGGCTGCTGCCGCCTGCCTACCGATGGGCGTAGATCACCTTTGTGATCGATTAGCGGTGCCACTCGGGCGAACACGCGAGTTTCCTCGTGGGCGCACGGTGACAGCCAGGCGATGTCCCGCCACAACGATTTATTCTCTGGAGCCCCCGAGTGAGCAAGCGCACCTTCCAGCCGAACAACCGCCGTCGTGCCAAGACCCACGGCTTCCGCCTGCGGATGCGTACCCGTGCCGGTCGCGCGATCCTGGCGAACCGCCGCAGCAAGGGCCGCGCCGCCCTCTCCGCGTAACAACGCGCAGGTCGTGACGTCGTGCTGTCTCCCGAGAATCGGCTGAGGCGGCGCGAGGACTTCGCGAGCGCGGTACGCCGAGGCCGTCGGGCTGGTCGCCCGCTCCTCGTCGTCCACCTACGTACAAGCGGTGCAACGGACCCGCACGAGCCGGGGGAGATCGATCCCTCGACGCGTGCGGGTTTCGTCGTCAGCAAAGCCGTGGGTGGCGCCGTCGTCCGTAACCGGGTGAAGCGCCGTTTGCGCCATCTCGTCCGCGAGCGGCTGTCCCAGCTGCCCCCCGGTAGCCTGGTGGTGGTGCGGGCATTGCCCGGCGCGGGTGATGCCGGTGTCGACGAACTGGCCCGGGACCTGGATGCCGCTCTGACGCGGCTCCTGGGAGGCGTGGCTCGATGAAGTACCCGCTGCTCGCATTGATCAAGCTGTACCAGTGGACGATCAGTCCGCTGCTCGGGCCGGTGTGCCGTTATTACCCCTCGTGCTCGCACTACGGGTTCACGGCCATCGACCGGCATGGTGCGGTGAAGGGGACGGTTCTGACCGGCTGGCGGATCCTGCGGTGCAATCCGTGGTCCGCCGGTGGTGTCGACCATGTCCCACCCCGTAAACGCCCGCGTTGGCACGAGCAGCTGCGCAGTGCGTTGCGTAGATCTCGCAATGCTCAAGGAGCCTGATTAGTGGACACGATTGCCAGTCTGTTCAGCTTTATCACCACGCCTGTCTCGTGGGTCATCGTCCAGTTCCACAGCCTGTACGGCGCGATTTTCGGCCCGGACAGCGGCTGGGCCTGGGGCTTGTCCATCGTGTCCCTGGTGGTCTTGATCCGTATCTGCCTGATCCCGCTCTTCGTGAAGCAGATCAAGGCAACGCGCGGCATGCAGGCGCTCCAGCCGAAGATGAAGGCGATCCAGGAGCGCTACAAGAACGACAAGCAGCGCCAGTCCGAAGAGATGATGAAGCTGTACAAGGAGACGGGTACCAACCCGCTCTCCTCGTGCCTTCCCATCCTGGCGCAGTCCCCGTTCTTCTTCGCGCTGTACCACGTGCTCTCGGCCATCGCCAACGGCCAGACCATCGGCGTGATCAACCAGTCGCTGCTGGAGAGCGCCCGTCAGGCGCACATCTTCGGTGCGCCGCTGGCTGCGAAGTTCACGGACAGCGCCGAGAAGGCCGCCTCTCTGGGCGCCTCGATCACCGACGTCCGGATCGTGACCGCGGTCATGATCGTCATGATGTCGCTGTCGCAGTTCTACACGCAGCGCCAGCTGATGCAGAAGAACGTCGACCTTTCGGTCAAGACGCCGTTCATGCAGCAGCAGAAGATGCTGATGTACATCTTCCCGCTGATCTTCGCGGTGATGGGCATCAACTTCCCCGTGGGTGTCCTCGTCTACTGGCTGACCACGAACGTGTGGACCATGGGTCAGCAGATGTACGTGATCAACCAGAACCCGACGCCGGGCAGCAAGGCGCAGGACCAGTACCTGACCCGTCTGCTGAAGCACGTCACCACCCACGGAGACGTCAAGGGCCGGGGCAAGAAGAAGATCGTCGCGACGATCGTGGCCAAGGGCCCGGACCGCAACGACAACGAGCGCAAGTTCATCGTGGCTCTCACGAAGCAGGGTCTGGCTGCGCAGGCAGACGGGTCTGTGATCAGGAGTGCCGAGGCCACGGCCGACTCGGACGCGGCGAGCGGCGGTGCCGCCAAGCGGCAGCAGCCGAAGCGGCAGTCGAAGTCGCAGCGACAGACGCCCCCCAAGCCCTCTTCCAAGAAGTGAGAAGGAGTCCCTCCCGTGACGGAAGGCACCACCACCGCCGCCGCTGAGAGTGGCGACACCCTGACCCGCCTCGAGCAGGAGGGCGAGATCGCGGCCGACTACCTGGAGGGTCTGCTGGACATCGCCGACCTGGACGGGGACATCGACATGGACGTCGAGGCCGACCGGGCTGCGGTGTCGATCGTCAGCGACTCGGCCGGCCGCGATCTGCAGAAGCTCGTGGGCCGCGACGGTGAGGTCCTGGAGGCTCTGCAGGAGCTGACCCGTCTCGCGGTGCACCGCGAGACCGGGGACCGCAGCCGGCTGATGCTGGACATCGCCGGGTTCCGTGCGAAGAAGCGCGAGGAGCTGGCGGCGCTGGGCGCCCAGGCGGCGGCGGACGTGAAGGCGTCCGGTGAGCCGCTGAAGCTGGCGCCGATGACGCCCTTCGAGCGGAAGGTCGTCCACGACGCCGTGGCGGCTGCCGGTCTCAAGAGCGAGTCGGAGGGCGAGGAGCCGCAGCGCTTCGTCGTCGTGCTCCCGGCCTGATCGCAGCCCTGAGTGTTCGGCCCCGTCTGTGTCGCAGACGGGGCCGAAGTTTGTCAGCCTGGCAGTGCCGGTTCGGGCGGTGCCAGTTCAAGCAGTGCGTTTTCAACGATCCATGCGGTACGGAAGGACGGTCCCCGTGACGGAGGCAGCGGAGCTTCCCCCGGCGCCTGAAGAGGCGCGCGCGGTGTTCGGCGAGTTTTTCCCGGAAGCTGTGCGGTATGCGGAGCTGCTGGCGGACGCGGGGGTCAAGCGCGGCCTGATCGGCCCGCGTGAGGTGCCGCGGCTGTGGGAGCGGCACCTGCTGAACTGCGCGGTGCTGTCGGAGGTGGTGCCCGAGGGCGTCACCGTGTGCGACGTGGGCTCGGGTGCCGGCCTGCCCGGTATCCCGCTGGCTCTGGTGCGGCGGGATCTGAAGATCACGCTGCTGGAACCGCTGCTGCGACGTACGACTTTCCTTCAGGAGGTCGTGGAGCTGCTGGGCCTGGACCATGTCACGGTGGTGCGTGGCCGGGCCGAGGAGGTCCTCGGCAAGGTGCAGCCGGTGCATGTCGTGACGGCGCGCGCCGTGGCTCCGCTGGACCGGCTAGCGGGCTGGGGCGTGCCCCTGCTGCGTCCGTACGGGGAGATGCTGGCCCTGAAGGGCGACACCGCCGAGGAGGAGCTGGTGTCGGCGAAGGTCGCGCTGGCGAAGCTGGGTGTGGTGAAGACCTCGGTGCTGCACGTGGGCGAAGGTGTGGTGGATCCCATGTCGACGGTGGTCCGGGTCGAGGTCGGAGAGAGCCCCGGCGGGGTGAGGTTCGCGGCCAAGCGGGCTAAGGCCGCTCGCACCAGCCGGACGCGTCGGCGTCGCTGATTTCGGGTGTATTGAGCCCTATAGGTATGGATTTCGGAGTGTCGTAGCGGCCTGATGACTCCGTCCGGGCATCGTGTTTCACGTGAAACGTCGCTCTCTGCTGCACGGAATCATCAGCCGCGGTCGTGAGGCTGCGTCCCCCCGTCACCGCAAGGACGAAGGGGGGACGGAGTTGTCCACATCGGTGGATTCATCCACAGGAGTACGGGCCCCGCTGGTTCGCGACCCCGGTGACATGGGAGGCTCTGTTCATCGCGAGCCTGATGTCGAGGAGAGTGACACCGTGCGGTCCGACGCCAACCTCGCGGGGCCGATGGCCGATCCGGTCCCCGGTCCCCGCTCTGAATCTGCGGGTGAGGATGTTTCACGTGAAACATCCTCACCCCTTGTAGACAACGACACACCCATCGGCCGTGCCGCCCAGCTGGCGGTCGACGCGCTCGGGCGCGCCGGCGAGAGGCTGCCCCGCCCGGAGCAGACGCGGGTCATCGTGGTCGCCAACCAGAAGGGCGGCGTGGGTAAGACCACGACGACCGTGAACCTGGCGGCCTCCCTGGCCCTGCACGGTGCGCGGGTTCTGGTGGTCGACCTCGACCCCCAGGGCAACGCGTCTACGGCGCTCGGTATCGACCACCACGCGGATGTGCCCTCGATCTACGACGTGCTCGTGGACAGCCGGCCGCTGCTGGAGGTCGTCCAGCCGGTGGTGGACGTGGAGGGGCTCTTCTGTGCTCCCGCCACGATCGACCTGGCGGGTGCGGAGATCGAGCTGGTGTCGCTGGTGGCCCGGGAGAGCCGACTGCAGCGGGCCATCCAGGCGTACGAGCAGCCGCTGGACTACATCCTGATCGACTGCCCGCCCTCGCTGGGCCTGCTGACCGTGAACGCACTGGTGGCCGGTGCCGAGGTGCTGATCCCGATCCAGTGCGAGTACTACGCACTGGAGGGGTTGGGTCAGCTGCTGCGCAACGTCGACCTGGTGCGGGCCCACCTGAACCCGACGCTGCATGTCTCGACGATCCTGCTGACGATGTACGACGGCAGGACCCGGCTGGCTTCGCAGGTGGCGGAGGAGGTGCGCACCCACTTTGGCAAGGAGGTGCTGCGCACCAGCATCCCGCGGTCGGTGCGTATTTCCGAGGCGCCGAGCTACGGCCAGACGGTGCTCACCTACGATCCGGGTTCCAGCGGTTCTCTCTCCTACCTGGAAGCGGCGCGTGAGATCGCACTGCGGGGGGCCGGAATTTCGTACGACGCCCAGTACGCCCATCGGGGCGCGGGCATGAACAGCACGCAGAGTGTGGCGGAGGGGATCCAGTGAGTGAGCGACGTAGGGGTCTGGGGCGAGGGCTCGGCGCGCTGATCCCCGCAGCTCCGCAGGAGAAGACGCCGCCGGTGATCGGTGCCGGGTCGACGTCTCCGTCGGCGGTTCCGGTGATGGCTTCGGAGCGCGGGATCGCGGCAGCGAAGCTGGCTTCGCTGGCGCAGGCGGGGGCACCTCCCGCGGTGGCCGGGGACGTTTCACGTGAAACATCGGCGATTGCGGTTGCGGTTGAGCCGGAGGCGGTGGAGCCCGAGGCCAACGTGGTGGCCGGGGCGACGTTCGCCGAACTCCCGATGGACGCGATCACGCCGAACCCGCGGCAGCCGCGTGAGGTGTTCGACGAGGATGCGCTGGCGGAGCTGGTGACCTCCATCCAGGAGGTGGGTCTGCTTCAGCCGGTGGTGGTGCGGCAGTCGGCTCCGGGCCGCTACGAGCTCATCATGGGCGAGCGTCGCTGGCGGGCGTGCCGGGAAGCCGGGCTGGAGCGCATTCCGGCGATCATCCGGGCGACGGACGACGAGAAGCTGCTGCTGGATGCGCTGCTGGAGAACCTGCACCGGGCGCAGCTGAACCCGCTGGAGGAGGCGGCCGCCTACGACCAGCTGCTGAAGGACTTCAACTGCACGCACGATCAGCTGGCTGACCGCATCGGGCGTTCGCGCCCGCAGGTGTCGAACACGCTGCGCCTGCTGAAGCTGTCGCCGCCGGTGCAGCGCCGGGTGGCCGCGGGTGTGCTCTCTGCCGGGCATGCGCGGGCGCTGCTGTCGGTGGAGGAGTCCGAGGTCCAGGACCGGCTGGCGCACCGGATCGTGGCCGAGGGGCTGTCGGTGCGTGCGGTCGAGGAGATCGTGTCGCTGATGGGCTCGGAGCCCTCGGGAGCCGTGAAGCCGAAGGGTCCGAGGGCCGGCGCCCGGGTGGCTCCGGCGTTGAGCGAGCTGGCGACGCGGCTGTCGGACCGGTTCGAGACGCGCGTGAAGGTGGATCTGGGCCAGAAGAAGGGCAAGATCACCGTCGAGTTCGCGTCGATGGAGGATCTGGAGCGGATTCTGGGAACGCTGGCGCCGGGCGAGGGCCGGGTGCTGGAGCAGGGTCTGTCCGGGGAGTGAGTCCCCTGCCGCCGAGGGGCGGGTCGTGCCGGTGCGAACCGACACGGTCCGCCCCTTTGCCTTGTTGCGGTTTCGCCCGATTCGGGCTGTGGATACGATGCGCTCATGGGGCGTCGGTTGGTACCACTCACGCTGGACAACCTTCAGGACCTGCCTCGGCGTTGCCGGTCCTGTGTGTTCTGGGAGTTGGATCCGGTCAGCGGTGAGGCTGCCGTGAAGGCGGGAACTCCGGCGCTGGAGAAGGAGGCGTGGATCTCGGCCGTCCTGCTGGAGTGGGGTTCGTGCGGCCGTGTGGTCTATGTGGACGACATCCCGGTGGGATTCGTGCTGTACGCACCGCCGGCGTATGTGCCGCGGGCCACGGCCTTTCCGACGAGTCCGGTGTCCCCGGATGCGGTGCAGCTGATCACGGCGTGGATCATGCCGGGCTATCAGGGCCAGGGCCTGGGACGGGTGATGGTCCAGACGGTGGCCAAGGACCTGCTACGGCGCGGGTTCCGGGCGATCGAGGCGTTCGGGGACGCGCGGTGGGAGGGCCCGGCGTGTCTGCTGCCGGCGGACCACCTGCTGGCCGTGGGCTTCAAGACGGTGCGGCCGCATCCGGTGCATCCGCGGCTGCGGCTGGAGATGCGCTCCACGCTCTCGTGGAAGGAAGACGTGGAGCTCGCGCTGGACCGGCTGCTCGGTGCGGCGCGGAAGGAGCCCGCGCTGCGCCCGCTGTGATGTGTGCGAACGGGGCCGCCCCTGAGGGGCGGCCCCGTTTCACGTGAAACTCCCGGCTACCGCTGGGCGGAGCCCGGCCGTCAGGCGGTCTTGACCTCGATGAAGTCGTTGAGGTCGCGCAGGATGGCGGCCTTCGGCTTGGCACCGACGATGGTCTTGGCGACCTCGCCGCCCCGGTAGACGTTCAGGGTCGGGATGGACATGACGCCGTACTTGGCGGCCGTGGCCGGGTTCTCGTCGATGTTGAGCTTGACGATCTCGATCTGGTCGCCGTACTCGGCAGCGATGGCCTCGAGGGACGGCGCGATCTGGCGGCACGGTCCGCACCAGGCGGCCCAGAAGTCCACCAGTACGGGCTTGTCGCTGCCAAGGACCTCGGTGTCGAAGTCAGCGTCGGTCACGTTCTTGAGGGTGCCGGCCACAGCGGCCTCCTAATTCTTCCTGCGGGGTGTGGGGTGGGGGGTGCTTGGGGGGTCAGACCGTCGCGTGGGCCTTCTCGGCGTCCGCGAGGGCGGCGAGGAAGCGCTCGGCGTCGAGGGCCGCGGAGCAGCCGGTGCCCGCGGCGGTGATGGCCTGACGGTACGTGTGGTCGACGACGTCGCCGGCGCCGAACACACCGGTGAGGTTGGTGCGCGTCGAGGGGGCTTCGACCTTGAGGTAGCCCTCCTCGTCGAGCTCCAGCTGGTCCTTGAACAGCTCGGTGCGCGGGTCGTGGCCGACGGCGATGAAGAGGCCCGTCACGGGGAGCTCGGAGGTCTCACCGGTCTTGGTGTTGCGCAGGGTGAGGCCCGAGAGCTTCTGCTCGCCGTGGATCGCGGCGACCTCGCTGTCCCAGGCGAACTTGATCTTCGGGTCGGCGAAGGCGCGGTCCTGCATGGCCTTGGAGGCACGCAGGCTGTCGCGGCGGTGCACGATGGTGACGGACTTGGCGAACCGGGAGAGGAAGGTCGCTTCCTCGATCGCGGTGTCGCCGCCGCCGACGACGGCGATGTCCTGGTCCTTGAAGAAGAACCCGTCGCAGGTGGCGCACCAGGAGACACCGCGGCCGGAGAGGGCGTCCTCGTTGGGCAGTCCGAGCTTGCGGTGCTGGGAGCCGGTGGTGACGATCACGGCCTTGGCGCGGTGCACGGTGCCGGCGGTGTCGGTGACGGTCTTGATGTCGCCGGTGAGGTCCACGGTCACGATGTCGTCGGGCACGAGCTCGGCGCCGAAGCGCTCGGCCTGGCCGCGCATGTTGTCCATGAGGTCCGGACCCATGATGCCGTCCTGGAAGCCGGGGAAGTTCTCGACCTCGGTGGTGTTCATCAGCGCGCCACCGGCGGTGACGGCGCCTTCGAAGACCAGCGGCTTGAGCGAAGCGCGTGCGGTGTACAGGGCTGCCGTGTAACCGGCCGGCCCGGAACCGATGATGATCACGTTTCGTACGTCGCTCACGGGTTTTTTCCTCGTCTCTGTGGACTGCGCGCTGCTTGCCGGGGGGCCGGTGTGAAGTCCCACCCCACCCAACGGATCCTACGGCGCATGCATTCCCGGCCTGCCCCTGTACGGACCTCAAGGTGTCAGCTTCGGGGGTAGGTCCTGGTCAGCAGGGGTTTGCCGGACTCGGCCGAGGGAGTGTCCGCGCAGCCGGCGCTGACGAGGTAGGCATCCACACGGGCGGGGTCGCCGGGGTGCGGCAGGACGAGGAGATAGACCTCGGCGCCCCCGTAGCTTCCGCGTTCGGCGGCGAGCGGGGTGTCGGGGCGACCTGTGGCGCCCTGGACACACGACGGGACCGCGGAGGGTTCGGTGCGGTTGCCGTCGCCGGGAACCAGCCTCGGAGAGGGAGTGGTGTTCTCCAACCCGTACGTGTTGTTCTGCTGCTCCCCCTGCGGGGTGGTCTTGGCGCCCTGTCCGGGGGCCAGGATCCTGCGGACGCTGTCCTGGAGGCCCTGCGCGGTGTACGTACCGTCGGCGGGGGCCGCGGCCGCCGCGCTCGTCCCGGATTTGCGGGCGGCGGTGTCAGGGGAGCCGGTTCCGAGCAGGTTGACCGCAAGGAAGATGCCGAGGGCACAGGCGGCCGCTCCGGCCAGGCCGGCGATGACCGTGATCCGGCGGCGGGCGCGACGGCGCCCGGGGCCGGTTGCTCCGGCCGGGTGACCGGCGGGCCGCCGACTGCCCGGCCCGACGGGGGCGGCAGGCGATGTTTCACGTGAAACATCGAGGTGGGTTGCGGACCCGGAGGCCGGGGTGGCCTCGGCTCTGGGCGTGGTGGACGTGGTGGAGTCGAGGAGCGCCTCGGCGGCGAGGGCCGCGTCGATGCGCCCGGCGATGTCGGCGGGCATCCGGGGCGGCCCCGGCAGGGTGCCGAGCAGCCCACGGATCTCCTCCAGGGAGGCGTGGACATCGGCGCACAGCGGGCAGTCGCCCAGATGGCGGCGCACCTCGGCGGTCCGGACCGGGGAGAGGAGCCCTTCGGTCAGGTCGGAGATCTCCGAGACGTCAGGGTGCCGGATCGTGCCGGCTGCGGGAGTCACGTTCGTCCACCTCCGCCCTTCACCGTGTCTGCGTCTGGGGCTGGCTGACTGGGGTCTGCCGCTGGTGGGACGGGTGTCCCCGGCGTCCGGTTCCTTCCCCGCTCGGAGGCGGTGTTATCCCCGGCGTTCGAGCGCAGATGAGTGAGCATCGGGACGAGTTTCGCCCGGCCGCGCGCGCACCGGCTCTTCACGGTGCCGGTGGGGACGTCGAGGATGCGGGCGGCTTCGGCGACGGGGTATCCCTGCATGTCGACGAGGACGAGGGCGGCCCGCTGTTCGGCCGGGAGCGTGCCGAGGGCGGCCAGGAGCTGCCGGTGGAGCTCCTGGCGCTCCGCGGGGGCCTCGGCGGACTCATGGGGCTCCAGGAGGCGCTCCAGGCGGTCTGTGTCATCGAGGGTCGAGGTCCTGCGGGAGGCGGCCTTGCGGGCCCGGTCGAGGCAGGCGTTGACGGTGATGCGGTGCAGCCAGGTCGTGACGGCCGATTCCCCGCGGAAGGTGTGCGCGGCCCGGTAGGCGGAGACGAGGGCGTCCTGCACGGCGTCGGCGGCTTCCTCGCGGTCGCCGAGGGTGCGCAGGGCCACGGCCCACAGCCGATCGCGGTGGCGCCGTACGAGCTCACCGAAGGCGTCGGGATCACCGGCGGCATGCAGCGCCAGCAGCTCCTTGTCGCTGTGCCCACCGGTCGTCGCCTCGTGCATCACACCTCCCCTCCGGAAGGGAGCGTACGGGTCGGGCGGGACGAATACGAGGGCCGCTACGCAGTCGGCACAGCGGCCTCGTATCTGTCGCGGCCCAGTCCTACTCGGCTGTGCCGAGTACCTTGATCTCGTTGATGCCGCCCCGGTAACCGCCGGATCCGTCGGGGGGCAGCGAGGTGATGTGGACCACCAGGAAGCGGGTCTTCAGCGGGGTCTCCAGGGTGGTCTTCAGGTTCTTTCCCGCGGTGGTCAGCTTGACGACCTCGTGGGAGAAGTCCGAGATGGAGCGCGCCGAAGAGGCCTCCGGAGGGGCGGCCCGCACCTCGACCTTCTGCCCCGCCGCGTACAGGTCGACTTCGAGGCCGGCCACCTCTTGGACGCTGCCGAGGTCGACGATGATGCCGCTGCCGTCGGCGTAGCTGTCCAGGTTGCCGAAGTTGGGGAAGCCGTAGAACACCTTGGTGATCCAGGCGGTGTCGGCGTTGCTGTCGACGGCCTTGCCCGCGTCCTCCGCCTTGATCGGGTCCTTGCCGAAGACCGTGGAGTTGCCGATGTGCAGCGCCTTGCCCGGACTGCTCGGCTTGACCTCCTTGGAGGTGTCGTCGGCCTTGGGCTGCTGGTTGGAACCGTTGCTGCCGGTGTCGCCCTTGGTGCGGTCGAGGAGCGTGTCGGCGAGCTGCCAGCTGCCCAGGCCGAGCGCGGCGATGAGCAGGGCGGCGACGCCCCATTTCAGGACGCGACCGGTACGGCTCTGCAGCGGGGGCGGCGGAGGGACGGGCATGGCGTGGGTGACCGGCGCGCCGGGGCGCGCCGGCGGACGGCCGTAGCTGCCCTGCTGGTAGGTGGTGTGCTGGTACTCGGGAGGCGCGGTGAAAGCGGGCTCCGGCGGCCGGATGCGGGGCATCGCGGCGACGGCCTTGGCCAGTTCCTCCGGGGTGGTGCAGGGGGGCTCCTGACGGGAGGCGGTGGCCCCGTCGTTGGCGAGCGCGCGCATGGCGAGCTCCCCCAGCCCCCGGTGCACCCCGGCGCGGACCTGGTCGGGGGCGATCAGGCCGACGCCCTTGGGCAGGCCGGTGAGGCCGTACGCGTCGACCTCGTACGGCCAGCGCTGGGTCAGGGCGGCGTACAGGAGTGCACCGATGGCCTCGGTGTCCGCGCGCTGCGGGGTGTCGCTGGTGATGCCGCGCAGGGCGGCGTTCACCGCGAGCCCGCGGATGCGGTACTGGCCCGTGGAGGTGCGCAGTATGGCGCTGGGCGTCAGACGCAGGTGGGCCAGGCCTTCGCGGTGCGCGGCGGCCATGGCCTGGGAGACCTGGCTGACGAGCTGGTAGGCCTCGTGGGGCTCCAGGGGAGCCGCGGTGAGGAGCGCGGTCAGCTCGGTGGCATCGGGCAGCCACTCGTGGACGACGTAGACGAGGTCGTTCTCCTCCACGGCGTCGAGGACGTGGACGAACCGGGGGTCGCCGAGCAGCGCGGAGGAGCGGGCGGCGGCCAGGACGGCGCGGGCCCGCGGGTGGTCGGCAGGCAGCAGATGGACGCCCACGGCCCGGCGCAGCTTCTCGTCCATCGCGCGCCAGCTGCTGAATCCGTCCAGACGGGTGACGCACTCTTCGAGGCGGTAGCGCCTGGCGAGCTTGTGGCCGCTGTGAAGTTCGGGGGCGGCAGCAGGTGCCGCTTTTCTGCGTTCGCCGTCCTTTTCGGGCATGGGTCCGTCCGCGGCTCGTCCGTTCTGGGTGTCCACCCCGTCGGCCGTGGCCTTCGCCGCATCTGCGGCCGGCGGCTCGTTGCCGCCGTTGTCGGCCACGTCGACGGCAGCCGTGCTACGTTCCGCCACCGTCGTTCCTGCCTCCCCATCCGTTACGCGCTGTCGGCCAGTCTGCGAAGCCATGCCAATTGTGCCCACAGTCTGGCCCTATGCACGACACGCGAAGGGGTCCGACGGTTGTGCGCATCAGCGCCCCATGCGTCCGCGAACCATTCCGACCATGGCGTTGAGCTCTTCGATGCGCATCCTCTTGGCTGCCACGAGGAATACGGCAGCCAGCGCGACACCGCCGGCGGCCAACGCGGCGAGGGAGCCGGTGACTCCGCCGCCGAGCCACTGGGTGACCGCGTAGGCGGCTGCGCCGCCCACGGCGGCCGCGGGGACGCAGGCGCCGGTGAGACGGGCGTAGGTGCGCATCACGTGGGCGCCGTCCAGGTCGCCGCCCAGCCGGTTGCGCAGGCGCCGCCAGGCGACACCGACGCCGACGGTGTAGCCGAGGCCGTAGGCGGCCGCCATGCCGACGACAGCCCAGCGTGCGGGGAGCACGAAGAACGCGGCGGTGGAGACCGCCGCGTTGACGGCGGCGACGATGACGGTGTTGTAGAAGGGCGTCCGGGTGTCCTCGTAGGCGTAGAACCCGCGCAGGACGACGTACTGGACGGAGTACGGGATGAGCCCGAGGCCGAAGGCCATCAGGACGTAGCCGATGTTCTGGGCGCCGGAACCGGAACCGGCGTACAGCAGCGTGGCCATGGGGACGCCGAGGGCGAGGAACGCGAAGGCGCACGGCACGATCGCGACGGCCGAGGTACGCAGCCCGTACGAGATGTCGTCGCGGACGGCGGCGGCGTCCCCGTCGTGGGCGGAGCGGGAAATACGGGGCAGGACGGCCGTCATGACGGAGACGGTGATGATGGCCTGCGGCATCTGCCACAGCAGCAGCGCGTAGTTGTAGGCGGTGATGCCGGTACCGGGGTGGCCCTGCTTCTCGGCCACGGATCCGGCCCAGGTCGCGAGCTGGGTCACCACGACGAGGCCGATCTGGTTGGCCAGGACGAAGAAGAACGTCCACTTGGCCAGGCGGGCGGCCTTGCCGAGGCCGTGGCCCCTCCAGTCGAAGCGCAGGCGCGGCCTGAAGCCGGCGTCGCGCAGGTAGGGCAGCATCGCGAGAGCCTGGACGGTGAGGCCCAGAAGGGTGCCGAGGCCGAGCAGGCGGACGCCGTCGGCGGTGACGGTGGTGGCGCTGACGCCAGAGGTGGTGAAACCGCCGAAGGCCCAGATGAAGGCGCCGAAGGTGGCGATGACGACGATGTTGTTGAGGACGGGGGTCCACATCATCGCGCCGAACCGGCCGCGTGCGTTGAGGATCTGACCGAGGACCACGTGGACGCCCATGAAGAACATGGTCGGCAGGCAGTAGCGGGCGAAGGCGACCGCGACGTCCATCTGCTGGGGGTCGGAGGCGAGCTTCGGCGACATCATCGTGATGAACACGGGTGCGCCAAGGACGCAGATGGTGGTGATGGCGGCCAGCAGGACCACGACGAGGGTCAGGAGGCGGTTGGCGTAGGCCTCGCCTCCGTCGTCGTCCTGCTTCATGGCCCGCACCAGCTGCGGGATGAAGACGGCGTTGAGCGCGCCGCCGCCGACCAGCACGTAGATCATCGTCGGCAGGGTGTTGGCGATCTGGTACGTGTCGTTGAAGGTGCCGACGCCGATGGCACCGGCGATGACGAGGGTCCGCAGGAAGCCGGTGATGCGGGAGACGATCGTGCCGGCGGCCATGAGCGCGCTGGACTTGAGCAGGCTGGAGGCGCGGCCGGCGGGCTTGCTCGGTGCCGGCACGGCGACGGGGGCGTCCTCCGCCGGAGTGCCGGGAGTCCCCTGCTGGTCCCGGTAGAGGTGCGCGAAGGCGTCGGGCTCGGGCTGCTCGTCCGCCGCCTTGGTGACCAGGGAGTCCACTCCGACGAACTGGGTGGTCGTCGCGTGGTCGCCGTAGGGCAGGTGCCTGGAGGGTCCGCCCGGCTCGGGCGGCGGGGTCTGGGCCCAGACGTGCGGGTCGGGGGCGTGCGCAGGGGCCTGCGGCGCCGCGTAGAGCGGGCCGGGCTCCTGGTAGGTGCCGGGCGGCGGCGGAGGGTGCGAGGCGCGGTCGTACAGCACCTCGGCGACGGGATCCTGGGCCGACAGGTCCTGCGACCGGTAGGGGTCGTGGTCGTAGGCGTCCTGGACATACGGGTCGCGGTCCGGAGCGGGCGCAGGCACGGGAACCTGCCCGGGCACCGGGGTGCCCGGGGCAGTGCCCTGGGAGGGCGCGGGCCCACCAGTGCCCTGCGCGCGGTCACCGTCGTACGGCGCGTTCATCGAAACCCCACCTCATCGTCCCCAGGCCGACCGGCCATGGCATCGCTCAACGGTCCACTGTCTCACCCGTGCCGGACGGCCCGGTGCTTTGCGGTCCGGTGTCCGGGGTCTCGTCACTCGGCTGCGTGCTCTCCCCGGCGGCCGCGCGGGCCGCGACGCGCTTGCGGCTGGCGTACATCTTGATGCCCGCCAGGACGAGGAGGAGGACGCCGCCGGCGATGACGAGCATGACGGTGGGCGTGATCTCGGTGGCCTCGACGGTGAACTTGCGTTCCTTGCCGTAGGGCACGCCGTCCGTGGTGAAGAGCTGCGCGGTGACCTCGACGGGGCCGCTCGCGGTGGCGTTCGCGGTGAACTTGACCGTCTGGCTGTGTCCGCCCGGGACGGTCACTTCCTGCTCGGCCTGGCCGCTGTCGCCGAACATCAGGCGGGTCGGGTTGGCGGACTTCACCCGCAGGACCAGGTTGTGGACGTCCTGGACGAGGCTGTTCTGGACGCTGACCGGGATCGTCGCGCTGTGTCCGGACAGGGTGGCGTCGGACTTGGGGACGACCTTGACCTTCTCGGTGAGGCCGATCAGGTACTCCTGCGCCTGGTCCCGGTAGAGCCGGGCCTCCTCGGGGCGGCCCCGCCAGGAGGTGGACATCTCGCGGTTGGTGGTGTTGCCGAAGGGGATCTCCACGCGGTCGGGCGCGGTGAGGATCACCTTGAAGTGGTCGAGGGTGTTCTGGGTCGTGCGGATCTTCTCGAAGGCGGAGACCGGGAGCTCCGTCTTGCGCAGCGCATCGGGGTACTGGCCGGCGCCCGGGACCTGGGTGTTGACGCCCGTGTCGGGCTTGGCGGCGGCTGCGGCGTCGAGGTCGGCCGGCTGGGTCCAGCGGCCCGCCTGCAGACCCCGTAGGGCGGCGGCCATCGTCTGCACCTGGCTGGAGGACGGCATCCGCTGCGGGGTCACGACGAAGCTGCGCTGGTTGTCGGTCTTCTGCAGGTTCAGGGCGAGGCTCTGGGCGAGGAAACGCTGTACGGCCAGGGTGGAGTTCCCGGCGCTCAGCATGTCGCCCTCGAAGGCCGTGGAGAGATCGGCGTCGGCGACGACGGCGGTGGTGCCCGCGCCGATGGGGCGGGCGGCCGAGGGGGTGTAGCCGAGGGCGCCGGTCTCCTGGAGGCTGTCGCTGCGTGTGAGGACGTTGTGGGCGCCCGCCGAGGTGGCCACGTTGACGATCGACGGGTCGATGGCGCCGTCCACAGGCCAGGAGAAGTCGGTGGACGGGGTGACGTGCAGCACCGTCTCCACGGCCTGCTTCGCCTTGTCGGTGGCCGGCCGCAGCTGGCCGAGGGTGCCCGAGACGTCTTTGCCCTGGTGGGCGAGGGAGGCGATGTCCGGGTCCGCGAACGGCAGCGCCACGATCTTCTTGCCCTGGACCGCGGCTTCCAGGGAGCTCAGCCACTGCTCGGCGACGGCCTTGTTCTTGCCCTGGACGATCCGGCCGTCCGGCGTGCGGAACCGGTAGCCCTTGGTCATGGCGTCGACCGTGTAGAGCAGGTCGGGGTCGATGACCCAGGTGACGGGCAGGTCCTTGCCGAGGGCGACCATCTGCTGGAGGCGCCCGCCGGACTTGAGCTCCCCGGCGAGGGAGTCGTCGAGGAAGACGGGGGTCTGCACCTCGTCCGAGCCGGTCTCCGCGGTCAGGCGCGTGGTGGAGATCAGCGGCCACAGGTAGGTGAGCTGGGAGCGCTTGGCGGCGGCCTCGGGCTGCCAGGGCAGGAAGGTCCGCTTGATGCCGAGGACCTGCTCGTACGAGCGGCTCTCGGTCTCCCCGGACAGCGAGACGCCGAGTGGGTAGACGCCGTCCTTGTCCAGCTCCAGCTTGTTCACCGGGACCGTGAGGGTGAAGTCCTGCCTGCCCTTCGACGGCAGCGAGGCGATCTTCACGGCGTAGGCCTGGTCGATCTCACCGGGATCAGTGCCGGCCCGGAAACCGGCGCGTTCCGCCGCCTCGTCGATGGAGGCCCGGTCGCCCAGCGCGGGCCCGACCCGCAGGCCCACGTGTGCGCCGGTGATCGTCTCGCGGCCGTTGTTGACCACGCTGCCTTGGATGGTGAGGGTGTCGCCCTTGACCGGGGCCGCGGGAGCCATCTCGGTCAGCTGCACGTCGACGGCACCCGCCTCGGCGGCCTGGGCGGCGGGGGCGGGCGAGTAGACCAGGGCGGCCAGCACGGGGGTCCCGGCCAGCAGAACGACTGCGCGCCGCAGCCAGCGGCGCCGGGCAGGTGCGGGGGGTCCCCCCTGGATGTCTGCCGCCTCGGCCACGCGCTGCCCGTCCCTCGAAGTGTCAGTGGTCGTCGTCTGTGCGTCCACGCATGGTAACGAGACCCGCTGTGCGCGAGTGCCGCGCCTTGCTCCACATGATCGTGGCCACCCGGGGGGCGCCGCAGTCCGGGGTGGCCACAAACGGGGAAGCCCTCGCCGGGCCGGGCACGTACCCTTTTCTGTTGTGCCGAACGCCAACGAAGACAACCCCAGTGCCCTGAGTCAGGTGCAGCACCGCGCGGTCAGTGAACTGCTGCGGGTCGCCCCTGTCGCCGACGAGCTCGGCCGCCGGTTCCACGACGCGGGCTTCCGCCTCGCCCTGGTCGGCGGGTCCGTACGCGATGCGCTGCTCGGGCGTCTCGGCAACGACCTCGACTTCACCACCGACGCCCTCCCCGGGGACGTTCTGAGGATCGTCCGGCCGTGGGCCGACTCGGTGTGGGACGTCGGTATCGCCTTCGGCACCGTCGGAGCCCAGAAAGACGGCTTCCAGATCGAGGTGACCACGTACCGCTCGGAGTCGTACGACCGCACCTCGCGCAAGCCGGAGGTCTCCTACGGCGACTCGATCGAGGCGGACCTGGTCCGCCGCGACTTCACCGTGAACGCGATGGCGGTCGCGCTGCCGGAGAAGGAGTTCGTGGACCCGTACGGCGGCCTGGAGGACCTCCAGGCGGGCGTTCTGCGCACTCCCGGGACCCCGGAGGACTCCTTCTCCGACGACCCGCTGCGGATGCTGCGTGCGGCGCGTTTCGCCGCCCAGCTCGACTTCGAGGTCGCCCCCGAGGTCGTGGCGGCGATGAAGGCGATGTCCGACCGGATCGAGATCGTCTCGGCGGAGCGGGTACAGGGCGAGCTGAACAAGCTGCTGCTGTCCGCGCACCCCCGCACGGGCCTGGGCCTGCTCGTGGACACCGGGCTGGCCGACCACGTGGTGCCCGAGCTGCCCGCGCTGCGCCTGGAGAGTGACGAACACCACCGGCACAAGGACGTCTACGACCACTCGCTGATCGTGCTGGAGCAGGCGATCGCGCTCGAGCAGGACGGCCCGGACCTGGTGCTGCGGCTGGCGGCCCTGCTCCACGACATCGGCAAGCCGCGGACCCGCCGGTTCGAGAGCGACGGCCGGGTCTCCTTCCACCACCACGAGGTGGTGGGCGCGAAGATGACCAAGAAGCGGATGACCGCGCTGAAGTACTCCAACGACATGGTCAGGGACGTGTCCCGGCTCGTGGAGCTGCACCTGCGCTTCCACGGCTACGGGGACGGCGAGTGGACCGACTCCGCGGTGCGGCGCTACGTCCGCGACGCCGGCCCGCTCCTGGACCGCCTGCACAAGCTGACCCGGTCCGACTGCACCACCCGCAACAAGCGCAAGGCCAATGCCCTCTCCCGCACCTATGACGGTCTCGAGGAGCGCATTGCGCAGTTGCAGGAGCAGGAGGAGCTCGACGCCATCCGGCCCGACCTGGACGGCAACGAGATCATGCAGGTTCTGGGCGTCGGCCCCGGGCCGGTGATCGGCAAGGCCTACGCGTTCCTGCTGGACCTGCGGCTGGAGAACGGCCCGATGGAGCGCGACGCCGCCGTCGGAGCCCTCAAGGAATGGTGGGCCGCGCAGGCCTGATACGGCGGCGGCCACCCCCGAGGGTGCATCACGCTTTCGTGCGGGGCGATGTTTCACGTGAAACATCGCCCCGCCGCTTCAGGTAGACCGCCGTCAGCGCGTAGAGGACGGCCACGCTCACGATCAGCTGGACGGACTGCCCGTCCGCGGGGAGCATGAGGGCGGCCACGGCGGCCGCACCCACGAACGCGATGTTGAACAGCACGTCGTAGACGGAGAACACGCGGCCGCGGAAGTCGTCGTCCACATGGGACTGGATGGCCGTGTCGGTGGAGATCTTGGCGCCCTGGGTGGCGAGGCCGAGTACGAAGGCTGCCACCAGCATCGGTCCGGGCGTGAAGGACAGACCGAGCGGGGGCACCAGGACCGCGGCCCCGGCGGAGCAGGCCGTGATCCAGCCGCGGGTGCCCAGCCGGCCCACCAGCCAGGGGGTGACGACGGCGGCCGTGAAGAACCCGGCCCCGGAGACGCCGACGGCGATGCCCAGCAGGGCGAGGCCGGCGGACTCCGTGTCCGACCAGGAGTAGCGGCAGAGCGTGAGCAGCATCACGAACAGGGCCCCGTAGCAGAAGCGCATCAGGGTCATGGCGGTGAGCGTCTGGGCCGCCTCGCGCCGGGAGACCAGGTGCCGCAGCCCTTCGACCATGCCGCGAACGGTCAGGGCGACCCCCTCGGCGACCGACGGGTGGACCCGTCCGGCAGGGTGGTCCGGTCCGAGCAGCCCCACGGCCAGGCGCAGCGAGACCAGGGCCGCACAGAGGTAGAGCCCGGCGCCGAGCAGCACCACCACGGCGTTGGAGTCGGAGGCCAGCAGCTGGACGAGGAAGGCGAGCCCTCCTCCGGCGACCGCCGAGAGCGTTCCGGCCGTGGGTGAGAGCGAATTGGCGGTGACCAGCTGGGCGGGGTCGACGACGTGGGGCAGGGACGCGGCGAGCCCGGCCAGGACGAAGCGGTTGACGGCGGTCACCGACAGGGCCGAGGCGTAGAAGAGCCAGTCGGGGACGTGCGCGACGATCAGGACGCCGGTGATGCAGGCGAGGAACGCGCGCAGCAGGTTGCCGTAGAGGAAGACCTGGCGGCGGCGCCAGCGGTCGAGCAGCACCCCGGCGAAGGGGCCGATCACCGAGTACGGCAGCAGCAGTACCGCCATGGCCGAGGCGATCGCCGCGGGCGAGGTCTGCTTCTCGGGGGAGAACACCACGTAGGTGGCGAGCGCCACCTGGTACACGCCGTCGGCCGCCTGGGAGAGCAGCCGTACGGCGAGCAGGTTGCGGAAGTCCCTCAGGCGCAGGAGTACGCGCAGATCACGTACGACAGGCATGAGGGCAAGGGTCACATACGCGGAGGGTCCCCGGGCACATTGCCCGGGGACCCTCCGCGGAAGAACAGTCGAAGACCAGGTGTCCGGAGACCCTTGGGGTCCGACCTAGCGCTCGACCTCGCCCTTGATGAACTTCTCGACGTTGGCCAGGGCCTCGTCGTCGAAGTACTGCACCGGCGGGGACTTCATGAAGTAGCTCGAGGCCGACAGGATCGGGCCACCGATGCCGCGGTCCTTGGCGATCTTCGCGGCGCGCAGGGCGTCGATGATGACACCGGCGGAGTTCGGGGAGTCCCACACCTCGAGCTTGTACTCGAGGTTCAGCGGGACATCGCCGAAGGCGCGGCCTTCGAGGCGGACGTAGGCCCACTTGCGGTCGTCGAGCCACGCGACGTAGTCGGACGGGCCGATGTGGACGTTCTTCTCGCCGAGCTCACGGTCGGGGATCTGCGAGGTGACGGCCTGCGTCTTGGAGATCTTCTTCGACTCGAGGCGGTCGCGCTCGAGCATGTTCTTGAAGTCCATGTTGCCGCCGACGTTGAGCTGCATGGTGCGCTCAAGACGGACACCGCGGTCCTCGAACAGCTTCGCCATCACGCGGTGCGTGATGGTGGCGCCGACCTGCGACTTGATGTCGTCGCCGACGATCGGGACACCGGCCTCGGTGAACTTGTCCGCCCACTCCTTGGTGCCGGCGATGAAGACCGGGAGGGCGTTGACGAAGGCGACCTTGGCGTCGATGGCGCACTGGGCGTAGAACTTCGCCGCGGCCTCGGAGCCGACGGGCAGGTAGCAGACCAGAACGTCGACCTCGCGGTCCTTGAGGACCTGGACCACGTCGACCGGGGCCTCGGCGGACTCCTCGATCGTCATGCGGTAGTACTTGCCCAGGCCGTCCAGGGTGTGGCCGCGCTGCACGGTCACACCCGCGTTGGGGACGTCGCAGATCTTGATGGTGTTGTTCTCGCTGGCGCCGATGGCGTCCGAGAGGTCGAGGCCGACCTTCTTCGCGTCGACGTCGAACGCGGCGACGAACTCGATGTCACTCACGTGGTAGTCGCCGAACTGGACGTGCATCAGACCGGGGACCTTGGCCGCCGGGTCGGCGTCCTTGTAGTACTCGACGCCCTGCACCAGCGAGGCGGCGCAGTTGCCCACGCCGACGATGGCTACGCGAACCGAACCCATTCCGGTTGCTCCCTGTTTGTTCTCGGACGAGGCCTGCGAGATGCAGACCTCACTTTGCAGTTTCGTCGGGCGGACCGGGTCGTCTCCGATCCCGTCCCGCCCGCTCACTCTCGATGAGCTCGTTCAGCCAGCGCACTTCGCGCTCCACGGACTCCATTCCGTGCCGCTGCAGCTCAAGCGTGTAGTCGTCGAGGCGCTCCCGCGTACGGGCGAGTGAGGCGCGCATCTTCTCCAGGCGCTCCTCCAGCCGGCTGCGGCGGCCCTCCAGGACCCGCATGCGCACTTCCCGCTCGGTCTGACCGAAGAAAGCGAAGCGGGCGGCGAAGGACTCGTCCTCCCAGGCGTCGGGACCCGTGTGGGCCAGGAGCTCCTCGAAGTGCTCCTTACCTGCGGCCGTCAACCGGTAGACGATCTTGGCTCGGCGCCCTGCGAGTGAAGTGGCGAGAGCGTCTTCCGGGGCGTTGCCCGGTTCTTCGATCAACCAGCCGTTGGCGACCAACGTCTTGAGGCAGGGGTAGAGCGTTCCGTAGCTGAACGCCCGGAACACCCCCAGCGAGGTGTTGAGCCGCTTGCGGAGCTCGTACCCGTGCATGGGGGATTCGCGAAGCAGGCCGAGGACGGCGAACTCGAGGATGCCTGAGCGCCTGCTCATCCGCCTGCCTCCTTCGCCCCTGAGTTTTATACCGAGCTGATGTATCGGCTCGATACATCCAGACGATAGAACGGGCCGTCTTCGGCGACAAGGGGTGATGTGGTGACCGGTGTCACATCACCAATTCGTACCAGGCGACTTGCCTGATTTGGGGTGAACTTCGGCACTGTTCGGGTTTTGAGCGTGCGTAGTCTGTGGGCCATGACAACGGGGGAACCGGAATTCACCTGCCGCTTCCAGGCCACTCGCCTGCCCGAGGAGTAGTCGTTCGATGAGCGAGCACCGCCGTAAACCGCCGCAGCCCGAGGACGGCGGACGCACCGCGGCCCGCCGGGCCGCCCAGCAGCGCCCTGGTCGGGGCGCCGGGCCCGCACGTGACGTCCCCACCGCGTCACACAGCGGACCGTACGCAGAGCCGCCGGGCCGCGCCGGGCGTGCCGGGGCGCGCCGGGCCGCTCCCAGCGGATCCGGAGGCCGCGGACGCGGCGCCGGCCGCGGCTCGGGCCGCCCGGACAAGCGACTGATCAACTACCCGCGCTCCGACAAGAACGGCTGGCAGCGGTTCGTGCCGTCGTGGAAGCTGGTCTGCGGCACGATCCTCGGCTTCTTCGCCCTCATCACGGCGGGCGCCGGCATCGGCATCGCCTCGGTGAACAAGCCCGACCCGAACAAGGCGGCCCAGGCGCAGAACAACGTCTTCTACTGGGCGGACAAAACCCAGATGGTGGCCACGGGCGGTTCGATGAACCGGCAGATTGTGGGCATCGACAAGATCCCGCTGTCGATGCAGAACGCCGTGATCTCCGCGGAGAACGAGTCCTTCGAGACGGACAAGGGCGTCGACCCGATGGGTATCGCCCGCGCCGTGTGGAACATGGCCAAGGGCGGCTCCACCCAGGGCGGCTCGACCATCACCCAGCAGTACGTGAAGAACACGTACCTGGACTCCGGCCAGACGCTGAAGCGGAAGGTCACCGAGCTCTTCATCTCGATAAAGCTGGGCGTGTCCGAGGAGAAGGACACGATCCTCGCGGGCTACCTCAACACCGCCTACTACGGCCGGGACGCGTACGGCATCCAGGCGGCCGCGCGAGCCTACTTCGGCAAGGACTGCAAGGACCTCACGCCGTCCGAGAGCGCCTTCCTGGCCTCCATGCTCAAGGGCCCCAACCTCTACAACCCGGACGGCGGCATCGGTGCCGCGGCCACCCCCGAGAAGAACACCGAGCGGGCCAAGCAGCGCTGGGCCTGGGTACTGGACCGCGAGGTCGCGGTGGGCCGGATGCAGAAGGCCGACCGGGACCAGTACAAGGAGTTCCCCAAGATCGTCGACTCCGAGCAGGCCCGCAGCCTGTCCGGCCAGACCGGCTACCTGGTCGAGACGGCCAAGCAGTACGTGATGAAGGTCACGGGCATCACGGCCGACGAGATGGCCCGCGGCGGCTACCAGATCAGGACCACCTTCCAGAAGCCGAAGGTGGACGCCCTGGTCAAGGCCGTCGAGGAGACCCGCAACGACTTCCTGGACGAGAAGGCCCGTCCCGAGTACGACACCTTCGTCCAGTTCGGCGCCGCCTCCGTGGACGTGAAGACCGGGGCGCTCGTGGCTCTGTACGGCGGCCCGGGCATGGACAAGAAGTACTTCAGCAACAACGCCAACACCGTCGGCGTCCCGGTCGGATCTACCTGGAAGCCGTACGTCCTGGCGGCCGCGATGCAGTACGGCACCCAGAACTCGAACGGCGAGGGCATCTCGGCCGACAGCAAGTACAACGCGAACGACCTGACCGTGATCAACAACCGCGACGGCAAGCCGCTGCGGGACGCCTCCGGCAAGCCGTTCAAGCAGAAGAACGAGAGCAGCTACCCCTACGGATACGTGACCCTCAACGAGGCGATGGAGAAGTCCATCAACGTGCCGTTCGCCCAGCTCGTCTTCGACGTCGGCCACAGCAAGGTCCGGGATGTGGCCCAGGCCACGGGCATCCTCAAGGACTCGATGAACCCGAACGACGACGCCTCGTTCGCCCTCGGCACCTCGACCCCGAGCGCCATCCGCATGGCCGACTCGTACGCCACCTTCGCCGCCTCCGGCACCCACCACGAGCCGTTCTCGGTGACCAGCGTCGAGAAGGACGGCAAGGAGCTGCCCGGCTTCGGGGCTCCCAAGGAGCAGCGGGCGATGGACAACTCCATCGCCGACAACATCACCAAGGTCCTGCGCAACGTCGTCGAGAACGGCACCGGAACCAAGGCGAAGAAGCTCGGGCGGCCCGCCGCCGGCAAGACCGGAACCACCGACCAGAACAAGTCGGCCTGGTTCGTCGGCTACACCCCGGAGCTGTCCACCTCGGTCACCCTGTTCCGTACCGACCCGAACTCGGCGGACAAGAAGCTGATCTCCATGAACGGCGTCGGCGGCATCGACTCCATCCACGGTGGCGACATCCCGGCCGCGATCTGGACCGAGTACATGAAGGAAGCCCTCAAGGGCGCCCCGGTCAAGGACTTCCCGGAGGCCGACAAGATCGGCGTCACCGCCGATGCCTCCGGTGCCCCCTCGCCGACCCCGTCCTTCTCCCCGTCGCCGTCCGCGTCGATGCCCTCGCCCTCGGCAAGCTCCTCGCCGCCGGTCTCCCCGACCCCGTCGAAGGGCGGCAAGCCGTCCTGCAAGCCGTGGGAGCTGTACTGCGTCCCGCCCACCAGCGGCACCACCACCGGGGGCGCCGGCGGATCCAGCGGATCGCCATCGCCGACGCCATCGGGTAAACCGGGCCGACCAGGCGGCACCACTTGGGGGACCTCGGTGGGGACCTCGGGCTGACCCGCCTCCCCCCTGCTCCGACGAGGGCCGTCGCACACGGTGCGGCGGCCCTCCCGCATGCCCGGCCCCGTACGGCAGGATGAGCGCATGACCAAGGTGCACGAGGACCGGCCCGTACTGCCCACCCAGCAGGACGAGGTCGCCGCGGCCGGCAGCGAGTTCCTCGGCGGCCCGATGGGCCGCTACGCCCGGCTGGGCGGCCACTGGCTGACCCCGGTCCGCGTGGTGGTCCTCTTCGCCCTCGGGATGTTCGCGCTCGGCATGGTCCAGAAGCTGCCCTGCTACGACTGGGCGTGGTTCCGGGGAGCAGGCTCGCAGTACACCCACGCCTGCTACTCCGACATCCCGCACCTGTTCGCCGTACGCGGCTTCGCCGACGGGCTCACGCCCTACTTCGACCGGCTGCCCGGCGACATGGAGTACCTGGAGTACCCGGTGCTCACCGGGCTCTTCATGGAGGTCGCGTCCTGGCTGACCCCCGGCAGCGGCTCCATGCAGCACCGCGAGCAGATGTACTGGATGGTCAACGCGGGGATGCTGATGGCCTGCGCGGCGGTCATCGCCGTGTGCGTGGCCCGCACCCACCGCCGCCGGCCCTGGGACGCGCTGCTCTTCGCCCTCGCGCCCGCCTTCGCGCTCACCGCGACGATCAACTGGGACCTGCTGGCCATCGCCCTGACCGCCGCGGGGATGCTCATGTGGTCCCGCGGCCGGACCCTGCTCTTCGGCGTCTTCATCGGCCTGGCCACCGCGGCCAAGCTCTATCCCGTACTGCTGCTCGGCGTGCTGTTCGTGCTGTGCTGGCGGGCCGGGAAGTGGCGGGCGTTCGGCTCCGCCGCCCTCGGCGCGGCCGTCTCCTGGCTCGTGGTGAACCTGCCCGTCATGCTCCTCGCCTGGGACGGGTGGAAGAAGTTCTACACGTTCAGCCAGGAGCGCCCGATCGACTTCGGCTCCGTGTGGCTGATCATCTCCCAGCGCTCCGGGAACCCGCTGCACGACGCCAACACGTACGCGACGGGCCTGACGCTGCTGCTGTGCGCGGGCATCGGACTGCTGACGCTGACCGCCCCCCGCCGTCCCCGCTTCGCCCAGCTGGCCTTCCTGGTCGTGGCCGCCTTCATCCTGGCGAACAAGGTCTACTCGCCGCAGTACGTGCTGTGGCTCATCCCGCTGGCGGCGCTGGCCCGGCCGCGCTGGCGGGACTTCCTGATCTGGCAGGCCGGCGAGGTCGTCTACTTCCTCGGGATCTGGCTGTACCTCGCCTACACGACCAGCGGGGACAAGCACCAGGGCCTGCCCGTGGAGGGCTACCAGCTGGCGATCGCCGCCCACCTGCTGGCGACCCTCTACCTGTGCGCGGTGGTCGTGCGCGACATCCTGATGCCCGAGCGGGACGTCGTACGCCGCGACGGATCGGACGACCCGTCCGGCGGGGTCCTGGACGGGTCCGAGGACGTGTTCGTGCTGTCGGACGCCGCGAGGGCGCCGCAGGACGCGGCGCCCTCGCAGGGACAGCGGGTCGAGTGGGGCATGGCCCCCAGGGACTGACCGCCCCTTTCACCGACCGGGTGCGCTTCAGGCGTCGAGCACCCGGTCGAACTGCGTGGTGGTGTGGCGCAGGTGCGCCACCAGCTCGTCGCCGACCTTCGGCTCGGGGGCGTCCGACGGCACGAACAGGATCGACACCTGCATGTGCGGGGGCTCCGCGAACCAGCGCTGCTTGCCCGCCCACACGAACGGAGAAAGGTTCCGGTTCACGGTGGCCAGGCCGGCCCGGGCCACGCCCTTGGCACGCGGCATCACGCCGTGCAGGGCCTTGGGCGCCTCCAGGCCCACCCCGTGCGAGGTGCCGCCCGCGACCACGACCAGCCAGCCGTCGGAGGCGGCCTTCTGCTGCCGGTAGCCGAACCGGTCGCCCTTGGCGACGCGCGTGACGTCCAGCACGGCGCCCCGGTACTCGGTCGCCTCGTGGTCGCCCAGCCACAGCCGGGTGCCGATCCGCGCCCGGAAGCGGGTCTGCGGGAACTGCTGCTGCAGCCGTGCCAGCTCCTCGGCCCGCAGGTGGCTGACGAACATGGTGTGCAGCGGCAGCCGGGCCGCGCGCAGCCGGTCCATCCAGCCGATGACCTCCTCGACGGCGTCCGAGCCGTCCGGGCGGTCCAGCGGCAGGTGCAGGGCGAAGCCCTCCAGCCGCACGTTCTCGATCGCCGAGTGCAGCTGGCCCAGGTCCTGCTCGGAGATGCCGTGGCGGCGCATCGAGCTCATGCACTCGATGACCATGCGGGCGCCGACCAGGCCGCGGACCCCGTCCAGCGAGGACACCGAGCGGATCACCCGGTCCGGCAGCGGCACCGGCTCCTCGCCCCGCCGGAACGGGGTGAGGACGAGCAGGTCGCCGCCGAAGAAGTCCTTGATGCTGGCGGCCTCGTACGTGGTCCCGACGGCCAGGACGTCGGCGCCCAGCCGGGTCGCCTCCTCGCACAGCCGCTCGTGGCCGAAGCCGTAACCGTTGCCCTTGCAGACCGGGATCATCCCGGGGAACTGGTCCTGGATCTGCTTCTGGTGCGCACGCCAGCGCGCGGTGTCGACGTAGAGCGTGAGCGCCATGCCCGTCCGGAGCCTCTCTTTAAAGCTGCCTGTGCAGCGGTGCGGTGTGTGGGATGCGGCAGGAGGTCAGCGGCGCGACATGTAGATGTCGAGCGCCTTGTGCAGCATCTTGTTGAGCGGGAAGTCCCACTCGCCGACGTACTCGACGGCCTCGCCGCCCGTACCGACCTTGAACTGGATCAGGCCGAACAGGTGGTCGTTCTCGTCCAGCGTGTCACTGATGCCGCGCAGGTCGTAGACGCTGGCACCGAGCGCGTACGAATCGCGCAGCATGCGCCACTGCATCGCGTTCGAGGGCCGCACCTCGCGCTTGTGGTTGGCGGATGCGCCGTACGAGTACCAGACGTGCTGGCCGACGGTGAGCATCGTGGCGGCGGCCAGCGGCTCCCCCTCGTGGGTGGCGATGTACAGCCGCATCCGGTTGGGGTCCTCGGAGTTGAGGGCCGTCCACTGGCGCTGGAAGTAGCTGAGCGGGCGCGGGCGGAACTTGTCGCGCTCGGCCGTGATCTCGTACAGGTGCTGCCAGGTCGGCAGGTCGTCGTAGCCGCCCTGGACGACCTCGACGCCGGCCTTCTCGGCCTTCTTGATGTTGCGGCGCCACAGCTGGTTGAAGCCCTTGAGGACGTCGTCCAGCGAGCGGTTGGCCAGCGGTACCTGGAACACGTAGCGGGGCTGGACGTCGCCGAATCCGGCGCCGCCGTCCTCGGCCTGCTGCCAGCCCATCCGGCGCAGTTTGTCGGACACCTCGAACGCGCGCGGCTCGATGACCGAGGCTTCCACGTCACGCAGGCGCTTGACGTTCGGGTCCTGGATACCGGCCTTGATGGCCGCCGAGTTCCAGCGGCGGATCACGACGGGCGGGCCCATCTTCACGGTGAAGGCGCCCTGGTGCTTGAGGTGGGCCAGCATCGGCTGGAGCCACTCCTCCAGATTCGGGGCGTACCAGTTGATGACCGGGCCCTCGGGAAGGTACGCGAGGTACCGCTTCACCTTGGGCAGCTGCCGGTACAACACGAGGGCAGCGCCGACCAGTTCGTCGTTCTGGTCGAACCATCCGAGGTTCTCGGACCGCCACTCGTTCTTCACGTCGGCCCACGCCGGGACCTGGCAGTGGCTAGCCGAGGGCAGGCTCTGGAGGTATCCCAGATGCTGCTCTCGGCTGATGGTCCTCAGGGACAGGCTCATGCGGGGCGTCTCCTCCGGCGGCTTCGCTGGCTATGGCGCGAAGCCTACTGCGACAAGGGCGCCACCCATCTGGGGGACGGGCCAGGCATTGGCCCGGCCCGGGCCGGTGAGAGGCCGGCGCCCTGTCGCGGAGGTACCCCGGTCAGCCCGCCCAGCCGCCGAAGAGACCGCCGTGCGCCATGCCGAGATAGAAGCCCACGCCCGAGGCGCCAAGCCCGATGATCAGCGCGAAGCGCTCGCGTGTCGTCTCCGAGATGAACTGTCCGTACGCGCCGGTCAGGATGCCGACGAGCCCGGTCCACGAGCTGAGCAGGTGCAGATTGTCGAAGAAGCCCGTGACGAACGCCACGGCGCCGAGGACCAGCGTGACCACCATGAGCGTGTCCTGCAGCGGGTGGGGCTTGCCGTCGGTCGCGAGGAGCGAGATGGAGGACTGAGGTCGCATTGCCTGTGCCATCGGAAGGCACCTCCTGGCTGAAGCAGAGCGGTGCTGCGGAGCAGCCCCCGGCGGGAGCCGGGGGCATAGCACCGAGCACACCCGATCCATACAGAGTGTGGCCTCCTCCTGCCGGATTTCAACCGGAAGGAGTCGAGCAGGTAGTCTGTACGGTCTGCGCGGTGTCTGTTCTCGGACGCCGTGCGTACGCATCACGACCCTCCTGCCACGGAACGACCGTGGCCGCTGAGTCCAAAGGAGGTGGGTTCCACATGCGTCACTACGAAGTGATGGTCATCCTCGACCCCGATCTCGAGGAGCGCGCTGTCTCCCCGCTGATCGAGAACTTCCTCTCCGTCGTCCGTGAGGGCAACGGAAAGGTCGAGAAGGTCGACACCTGGGGCCGTCGTCGTCTCGCTTACGAGATCAAGAAGAAGCCCGAGGGCATCTACTCGGTCATCGACCTGCAGGCCGAGCCTGCGGTCGTCAAGGAGCTTGACCGACAGATGAACCTGAACGAGTCGGTTCTCCGGACCAAGGTCCTTCGCCCCGAGACCCACTGAACTTCGGTTCAGCGGTAATCGGGACCGAGTAGCACAGCAGCCCAGCAGCAAATCCCCGCCGAGAGGTTCATCCATGGCAGGCGAGACCGTCATCACGGTCGTCGGCAATCTCGTCGACGACCCCGAGCTGCGCTTCACCCCCTCGGGTGCGGCGGTCGCGAAGTTCCGTGTCGCGTCCACCCCCCGCACCTTCGACCGCCAGACCAATGAGTGGAAGGACGGCGAGAGCCTGTTCCTGACCTGCTCGGTGTGGCGGCAGGCGGCCGAGAACGTCGCCGAGTCCCTTCAGCGGGGCATGCGCGTCATCGTGCAGGGCCGGCTGAGGCAGCGGTCGTACGAGGACCGTGAGGGTGTCAAGCGCACGGTCTACGAGCTGGACGTCGAGGAAGTCGGCCCCAGCCTGAAGAACGCCACGGCCAAGGTCGCCAAGACCACCGGCCGCGGTGGCCAGGGTGGATACGGCGGCGGCCAGCAGCAGCAGGGCGGCGGCGGTGGCTGGGGCGGAGCCCCCAGCGGCGGCGCCCCGCAGGGCGGCGGAGCTCCCTCCGACGACCCGTGGGCGTCCAGCGCGCCGGCCGGCGGTCAGCAGCAGCAGGGCGGCGGGGGCGGCTGGGGCGGAAGCTCCGGCGGCTCCAACGGCGGCTACTCGGACGAGCCTCCCTTCTAGGGAAGCTCGCATCCCCACTTCTTGATCACACAGGAGAGACACAATGGCGAAGCCGCCTGTGCGCAAGCCTAAGAAGAAGGTCTGCGCGTTCTGCAAGGACAAGACCGCGTACGTGGACTACAAGGACACGAACATGCTGCGGAAGTTCATTTCCGACCGCGGCAAGATCCGTGCCCGCCGCGTTACCGGCAACTGCACGCAGCACCAGCGTGACGTCGCCACGGCCGTGAAGAACAGCCGTGAGATGGCGCTGCTGCCCTACACGTCCACCGCGCGATAAGGAAAGGGTGACCGACTAATGAAGATCATCCTGACCCACGAGGTTTCTGGCCTCGGTGCCGCCGGCGATGTCGTCGACGTCAAGGACGGTTACGCTCGCAACTACCTGGTCCCGCGTGGTTTCGCGATCCGCTGGACCAAGGGTGGCGAGAAGGACGTGGCGCAGATCCGCCGCGCCCGCAAGATCCACGAGATCGCGACCATCGAGCAGGCCAACGAGGTCAAGGCCAAGCTCGAGGGCACGAAGGTCCGTCTGGCCACCCGCTCGGGTGACGCCGGCCGTCTCTTCGGCTCCGTGACCCCGGCCGACATCGCCACGGCGATCGAGGCTTCCGGTGGTCCGAAGGTCGACAAGCGCCGCGTCGAGCTGGCTGCGCCGATCAAGACCCTCGGTTCGTACCAGGTCTCCGTGCGTCTGCACGCCGAGGTCGCCGCGAACGTGGGCGTCGAGGTCGTCGCCGCCTAAGGGCTGCACACGAAGGGCCGCACCCCTGTGGGGTGCGGCCCTTCGTCGTTTCCGGGGATCGGCGGCCGTTGTTTCACGTGAAACAGGACCCGCTGTTTCACGTGAAACAGGGCGGGCGGGTGTACCTGAACAAACGGGGGGCGGCTCGCCGGGGCGCCCCCCCGCCCCGCCCCCCCGGCGGGCGGGCCGGGCGCG
>NZ_JBFAJR010000055.1:0-35103 GCF_040655295.1 Streptomyces sp. NPDC050448
CTTCCTCCGCGCCATCGGCGAAGCCCGCCTCATCACCCCGCTGCGCTCCGAGGGCGGACACCGCCGCTACTCCCGCTACCAGCTGCGCATCGCCGTCCGAGCCCGCGAACTCGTCGACCAGGGCACCCCCATCGAGGCCGCCTGCCGCATCATCATCCTCGAAGACCAGCTCGAAGAGGCCCAGCGCATCAACGCCGAATACCGCCGCACCGCCCCATCAGCGAATCCAACGGCCGCGGCTTGACCTGGGGCGCGCCTGCACATCGCTCAGGACGGTGGCGGTCCGGACGTCTTCGCCCACTATTCGGCGATCAATTCCTCGGGCTTCCGTGAGCTCCAGGAGGGCCAGGCCGTGACGTTCGACGTCACCCAGGGCCAGAAGGGCCCCCAGGCCGAGAACATCAACCTGGCCTGACCCTTCTCGACCCCATGGGCCGCTGAGCTTGCCCCGGGGCCCTGCTCCTTCAGGTTCATTCCCAGGAGGAGCAGGGCCTTCGTGTCCCTCCTTCGCTGCCCACGGTGCTCGGCCAGGAACGCGAACACGCTCCCGACCGGGATCAACTCCCGGCACGTAGCCCACACACCCGGCCCGACCGTCTCTCCGACCCACTCCCCTTGAACCACGAAGACGAGTCTGGCCCCGCCACTCCGGCGGATTCAACAAATCGTCGCAACACGAGGAGTGGTGGGGTCGTTCATCAGTCTTCTAGAAGACCAGGTTCAGGTATCCGTCGTGCTGGGTCACCGCCGGCGCCCGCGTCGACGCCTCGGCACCCGGCACGAGTACGGCGTCGCTCCAGGACTGGCCGCGGTTCGTGGACGTCGTCCACCGGATACCCGAGTTGTCCCGGAAGAAGCAGTGAAACTTGCCCGCAACGCTGAGCAGGACCGGCTTCGAGACCGTTCGGAAGTCGGCGACTCGTGCCGGGCTTCCCCACTCGAAGGAACTGGCTGAGCGAAGGTACATCGCTCCGTCCTCGGTCGCGAGCAGGCAGTGTGCGGGCGTCCCGTCGTTTCCCTTGGCTACCGCTGACACCCCGAAGGGCGAGGTCGCGTCGTTGAGTGTCTTGGTGTACCACCTGCTCCCGCCGGAGCCGTCATTTCCCATATGGACGAAGCCGATTGTGTCATCGGGCGCCCGGTACAGGAAGAAGAGCCACGTGCCGTCGGTCTTCCCCCAAGCGAGCGGCGAGGTTGATTTCCACTGCCGCTGGGGAGCCAGCAGACGTCCCCAGGTAAGGCCGCCATCCATGGAGCGGAACGCGTCGATGAAGTCCTCACGGTCACCGTGGACACACTCGATCCATCCGTCGGCGCCGCTGAACGCGGGCGCGCTTCGGCTCCGCCGCGCCAGCGTCAACTCCTCGTACTCCCAGTCCTTCCCGTCCCAGCCGACCCAGTGCCGCAGCTCGCCGTCGAAGTAGGTGCAGCGCAGCCGTCCGCCGAACGATGCCAGCGACGGGCTCGGGTCGGTGGTCGCGGCCGGAATCCAGACGGGTGCGCTCCAGTTTCCTGTCTCAGGGTCGAGCACGGTGTGCCGCAGATGCGTACCGGGGGCATACAGAGCGTCGGCCTCCACCAGCCTGGCCCGGAGGTCAGGCTTGATGACGGTGACCTGGGCGGAGAGGATCCGCACGACGGGGTTCGTCGGGTCGCCGGCGGTGGCGCGGAGGTAAAACGTGGTGTCGGACTTGATGCCTTCGATGTCCAGGCTGGTGCGGTTGGTGACATCGCGGTTGGTGCCCGGGTAAAGCAGTTCGTAGGTGGCGTTGGCGGATCGTTCCCAGGTGAGGTGGACGTCGCCGCCGTTGGGGATGATGGAGGGTTCGCACAGGAAGTTGCGCAGGTAGAAGTCGGCGGGGAACTTGCCCAGGTTGAAGACGGTGGGCCGGTTCTGGAACGCGCTGCTTCCGGTGCGGGAGCGTTCGGTGACGGTGATGGGCGCGGTGCCGACCTTGCGGCTGATCGGGATGTCGGACAGCTGGAGGGTGAAGCCGGTGTCCGGACCGATCGGAGCGTGACTCCCAGTGGGTGAGAAGACGAACTCCTTGGCGGCCGCGTCCAGCCGCACGGTCCAACCGGTGAGGGTGATCCGGGGGCTGATCTTTGCGAGGTCGGTGGCGAGGTCGGGGGCCATCGTCCCGGCCGGGATCTTCACCTTGATCCACTCGACGTCGGCCGGGATCCGGTCCTGTCGGGCGACGGAGATGATCAGTTCTCCGATCTCCTCGGGGACCTGTGGGTTCTCCGGTGAGGCCTTCAGCGGGCTGGGGGTGGTGGTGACGGCGTACGACAGCAGCGGGTCATCCGCCGCGGCGTCCGTGCCCGGGGCCTGGGTCTGCACGACGACACTCATGAATCTGCTCCTTCGGGGGTTCGGGCCGGCGCCGCCCGGGTGGAGCGGCGCCGGGGTGGTGGTGTCAGTCGCCGGTGCGGGTATGCGCGACGCCGTTGTCGAGGGTGAGGAAGCCGGAGCGGAGTTCGGGTGCGGCGAGGGGGAGGTCGTACTGGTCCTGGCTGAGGATGGGCAGGTTCTGCCAGTCGTCACTGCGATGTTCGGTCCAGGTCCAGGTGCCGAGGACGCCGGCCGGGGTGGGCATGAGGACGGTCTCTTCCAGCTGCCCTTGGCCGCCGCTCAGGTGGGTGGTGGCGGCAAGGAGCGGGCCGGTGCGGAAGTTGACCGTCATCCGGGTGATCGCCTGGTCGGTGAACTCCTGCGGGACGAAGACCTTCTTGGTGGCCAGGATGTCGGTGGTGGCGTGGACGGCTGCGCGCGGGTCCAGGAGCACGGTGGCAACGGCGGTGTTGTGGGTGCCGAAGTCCAGTTCGAGGCCGGGGGTGTCGCCGATGGGCCGCAGGTAGTCGCCGGCGCCGGCGGTCGGGTCGATCACGGTCTCGAAGTGGTCGTAGTCGTCGTCGAGGACGTAGCCGACGAGGCCGTCGTCGCTCTGCTGGGCTTCGCCGAGGCGGATCGCCCACGGGTAGGTGGGCAGCTCGGAGGCGGACGGCTCGAACAGGTTCTGCCAGCTGGCGTCGGTGCGCAGGGGGCCGCGCAGGTCGAGGGTGAGGCGGGTGCGGACCAGGGCGAGGGGGCGGCCGAGGAGGAAGCCGAGGCCGGGGTCGGCGGGCCCGTCGGGGTCGATGCTCTGCAGGGCGCGGTCGACGGTGGCCCGGAAGGCGTCGAAGGTCTCCTCACCCCGGGTCTTGATCGCGTCGAGGAGGCGGTAGGCGTGCGGGGCGATCGCTTCCAGCTGTTCTAACCGCTCGACGTCGGAGCCGGGCAGAACCGACCACGCAATCTCCCGCTGGCCGCCGCGGTTGAGGATGGCGCGCAGTTCGCCGAGCGCCGCGCCCTGGGGGGTGTGGACGACGAGGGACTTGTCGAGGCGGTTGTGCAGGAGCCAGGCGCAGACGGGGTTGGCGCCGGGGACGAGGTCGGTGTCGTCGTCGGTGGTGGCGGCGAGGAAGTCGAAGCGCAGGCGGGCCGGCTGCAGGAGGCGGGGTCCCAGTTCGACCAGGCGGTCGCTGTCGTACTCGGACACGGGGTGGGCGGGGCGCATGGTGTCAGGCATTTCGGGATGGAAGTGCGTGGGGTTGGTGATGAGGTTGACGGAGCGTCCGAAGCGGTCGACGACGGCGAGGTCGAGGAAGGCGAGCTGGCCGGCGCGCAGCTCCTGGAAAGTGGTCTCGGGCCAGGGGTCCCAGTCACTGGCGGGCAGGGCCCCGGGGTCCGGCGGCGGGTAGTCGCCATTGCCGATCAGGTCGGCGAGGTCGCCGGTGGGCTGGAGACCGGCCAGAGGCTGGCGTTGGGCGATGGCTGCGCCGAAGCCGTCGAGGCTCTGCGAGAGGTAGTTCGCCTCGCGGGCCTGGGAGCGGACACGCCGCAGGGCGTCGGCGGGCAGCTGGTCGCGCACGCGGCCGTAGGTCTGCAGGGTGCCGTCGATGATGTGGCCGGCGGAGGGGGCGAGGGTCTGGCGGCCGGAGACGACCAGGGGAGTGCCCGGCTCTGCGGTGCCGTTGTACTGGTAGCGGGAGCCGTCAACGAAGTCCCAGTAGGCGGTGTCGCCATCGCGCAGCGGCAGGGGGAAGTATTCGGCCTTCCACAGCAGGTAGAGGGGCTGCCAGGGCATGGCCCACGGTGTGGTGCCGTACTCGGGCAGGGTGCCGGTGACGTCGCGGATCGCACCGCTTGTCAGGGCGCGGTCGAGGATGAGGAACTCCGCGAGCAGGGCGGGCAAGCAGGCCGGCTGCCGGCCGGTGAGGTCGATCTGCGCGGCCACTGCTGCGATGTCGGCGGTGGTGATATCGGAGGCGACGGTGACAGTGCGCTCGGGGGTACGGCAGGGCAGGGCGGTGTCGCGGGTGAGGGGGGCGTGGAGGTTGGCGCCCTCCAGGGTGAGGACGGGGTCGGCGCTGTACTCGTAGTCCTGGGCGGGCACGCGGATGAGGCGGCGGGCGGCGCGGGTGCCGAAGGCCGGCTGCAGGGTGTCGATGCTCGCCGCGAGCTCGGCCTCAGTCCTGCCCCAGGGCAGTTCGGCGCGCTGCTGGGCCAGGCGGCGGGCGAGGGCGACGACGCGCCCGGCGGCCCCCTCGGCGTTGCCGGGGTCGAGTTCGGTTTCGATGCGTGCGTTGAAGTCGTCGGAGCGGCGCTCCAGGCGGCTGAGCCACCACAGGTGGTAGAGGCGTTCGCGGGCCGCGTCGAGGTCGGCTTCGGTGGCGTCGTGCTCGGCCTGGCGGCGGTTGAGGTCGCCGACGGTCTCGGCCTCCGCTGCCCGGGTGGTGTGGGAGAGGCTGCGGCCGGTTTCCTCGCCGCGCTCCCCGATGAACCAGCGGTAGCCGCCGGCGACGGGGCCGAAGGCGGTGTCGTGGGCGCGGCGGTCGGTGAGGATGTCGGCTTCGGGCCGGTCGCGTTCCTCGAGGGCGTCGATGCCGCCGAGGAGGAAGGCCCGGAACAGCTCGGCCTCCTCGGCCGAGAGAGTGCCCTGGCTGTCGGCTTGGGCGCCGAGTTCGGCGACCGCCTCGGCGATGCTGTTGGACACGATCGCGGTGACGTCCCCCGGGGCCGGGCAGGCCGAATCCGGGACGGGGCCGTTGAGGTCCCAGGTAAGGCCGAGGACCGTGCCGGAGTAGACGGAGGAGCGGATGCCGCTTCCGGACCCTGCGGGCGGCCTCCATTGCAGGCGCTCCAGTAGCGCGGCGAGGTCGTCGGTGCCGGCGAGGATGTCGCTGGCCGGGTCGGCGTACCAGCCGGCCACGAAGTAGCTGAGCCGCTCACGTTCGGGCAGCTGGCCCTCTGGCATGTCGAGGAGGGTGTCGTGCATGGAGAAGACATTGGTGTTGTAGGGCTGGAAGACGGAGAACGTCAGCAGGCCGGGGCCGATCGCGGTGAGGAACGGCGCGCGGCCGTTGGCGGGCTCTTGCCAGGGGCCGGTGAGCTGGTGGCATTTGCCGATCTTCGTGGCGGACGGCTCGGTGCTGTTCGGGTCCTGGAAGGAGACGGAGCCGTCCATCGCATCGAGGTAGTCGCTCTCGACGATCCACGCCGTGAGCGTGCGGGTGCTGTCGATGTGCCGCACGACGAGCCACCGGTTCGGGACCAGGGGGAAGTCGCCGACGCCTTCCTCCTCGTCGTGGCGACCTCGGGTGAGGGCGGCGGGCAGCTCCCACTGCAGGTAGACACCGAGCCGGTCCTCGCGTCCGGTCCACTCCTCGGGGCTGGAGAACGGGACCGGCTCCGGGGGGACGCCCTGTCCGATGTTCTTGAAGTTGGTGATCCACCGGTGGAAGACGTGCGGGGTGCCGGTGTCGCGGGTGGCCCGGTTGACGGCCAGGGCCGCGACCTCGATCGGCACGATGAGGGTGTTGTCCACGGACATGGGCCCGGGATCCTTTCGTCGGCGCGGGTGTTCGGCGGGGCTCAGGGCCGGGAGAACGTCTGCGCCTGCGGCGCGTTGATCATCTGGAGGGCGAACTGGGCGGAGGAGATCCGGGAGACCCCGTGCGCCTGCGACAGAGCGGGCAGCAGCGCGTCGCCGCCACCGTCGACGTTGAGGACGTCCAGGCCACCGGAGCGCAGGAAGCGGGCGAAGCGGCCGAAGACGTCGGAGCGGGCCGCGGCGGGCGGGAACTCCCCCATGGGGTGCCCGATCCGGTCGCCGGTGATCTCGCGCAGCTCGATCGTGCCGACGTCGCCGATGCCGAAGCACAGGCCGCGCGGCGGCTCGGCCAGCTCGAAACGGTCGATGACGGCGGGGAACAGCATCAGGCGCATCTCGGTGCCGAATACCGCGTCGCGCACGGGTTCGACGACATTGGGGCCGGCGTAGGCGGTGACGATGGTCTTCGGCCAGTTCGGGACCAGCGCGGAGTTGATCAGCACCGCGCACTTCGGCACCGGTCCGCCGTCGGCGGCGAGCTGGTTGAGGTCGGCATCCAGGGTGTGGCCCACGCCCACGCTCAGCGCGCCGTCCACCGCCGCCCGCACCCAGGCGGGGTCCACGTAGGCGAAGCGGATGCTCTCCGCGGGCAGGGCCCGGGCGTCGGGGACCAGGTGGGACAGGCTCAGCATCTCCAGCCGGCGCAGCGCGTCCAGCCAGCCGGTGACCTTTGCGAACTCGGCGCCGGCGGCTTGGGTGAGGAGGTGAGTGACGCCGGGCTGGGCGAGGACGGCCCGGACGTCGCCGGTGGCGCGGCGGGCGCGGACGCCGGTTCGGCGACGGCCGGCGCGCAGCTGAGGTCCGGCCTGGTGGAGGGCCTGGGTGAGGCGGGCGCTGCTGGCGCGGGCGTTGGCGCCATCACTGTCGCCGGTGGCCAGGAGGCGGTCGAACGCCTCGTAGGCCAGGGGCGCGGTGAGCTGGCGGGCGCTGAGCGCGCTCGCTGTCCGGGCGGCGAGTTCAGGGTGGGAGGCCAGGCGTCGGGCGGCGGAGCGGGCGGCGGAGCGGAACTCCAGCAGGGCGGTGCGGAACTCGGCGTCCGCGAGGGCCAGGGTGCGCCCCGTGGTGAAGGCTGCGGCGTAGGCGGTGTCGAAGACGCCGTACTGCTGCAGGTAGATCAGGGCCTCGCCGGGGGAGTCCAGGCGGCCTTCGGGTCCGGCGGCGGGTGCGGGCAGAGGCTGGGCGGGCTGGGCGGTGAGGGGGCCGCGGTAGAAGGCGAGGGTGCGTTCGCCGCTCTCCAAGCGCTGGGGCAGCGCGACAGCGCCGGCCCGCAGGCGAGCGAGGGCTTCGGCCTGCGGGGCGCTCGGGCCGGCCGGTGCCTGGACGGGCAGGCGCAGGCGCAGCTCGTCGGCGGGGCGTGGCGTCTTGCCGTCGGCGGTGGCCAGGTGCTGGGCGAGGTCGCCGAAGCCGACGCCGGAGTCGGGTTCAGCGGTGAAAGACCAGGAGGTGAGGGAGACCAGGCGAACGCCCTCGGCCGGTGCGGGGGCGGTGAGGTACTGGTCGTGGCCTTCGAGGGAGACCAGGTGGGCGACGTGTCGGCCGCCGGTGGCGGCGGGGAAGCGGTTGGCGACCAGGACGGCGTTGAGTTCGCCCTCGTCCGGTTCCGGGTCGTCGCCGAGGAGGGTGGCGTCGGGGCGGCCGCCCTCGCGCAGGTGGGCGAGGTAGCCCATCTCGGTGGGCAGCGGCTTGACCGCGTCGAACAGGGCGGCGGGCACATGGATGCTGGAGCACTGCTCGTCATACTCGTCCGGGCGCAGGCTCTCCGGCGGGAGGGCGGGTGGCGTGCCGGGGCCGTGGGCGCCGTCCAGGAGCCGGCACACGGTGCCGGCCTTGACCAGGCCGACCGCGTCCGGGTCCTCGGGCAGTTCGTCCTCGCGGAACAGCAGCAGGGCCATCCACGGGACGGCACCCGGCTGGTCCGGCCCGAGGAGGCGGTTCCAGGGCAGGCCGGGGGCGTCGAGGTTGATGTGCGCGAGGGTGAGGCTGTAGGTGCCGACGGCGTCCGGCACGGGGAACTGCGCGTTGATGCCGGTGGGGTCGAAGCTGAAGCGCGGCTGGACGACGTCGAAGGGCTGCGGGGTCGCGTCGATGACGCGGTCGGCGCCGTCGAGGTCCTTGAGGGTCTGCCGGTTGTCGATCTGGTAGCGGCCGGCGTACAGGGAGGGGATGCGGTGGTCGAAGAACCGGGTGCGGTGCTGGGCCGCCGGTGCGCTGGTGCGCTGCCGGGGTGGTTCGGAGGTGGTGGTCATGGGCGTGCCTTTCGACAGGACGCGTCGGGTGGAGAGGTCACGGGCGCCGCGTGGGCGCGGCGGCACGGACCGCCCGCACGACGGGGCGGGCGGCCTGGTAGCGGCTCGGGTCAGCCGGCGACGAGCATGGGCTCGGCGGTGAAGGCGGTGCCCGCGGAATGCGCGTAGCTGCTGAGATCGGTGTCGAGGACGCCGAGATCCGCGCCGAGACCGGCCAGGGCCTGGGCCAGGGCGGTGCGGTTGCTGCGGGTGGCGGTGGTGTCGATGCCGTCCTGGATCGTGGCGATGACGCCGCCGGGCCGCGTCGGCTCGGGGCCGGTGGCGTCTTCCCCGGAGAGGGGCTGGTTGCCGTCGGGGTTGATCGGGTCGAAGGAGATGGCCTTCTCGTCGAGGAACCCGGTGGAGGTGCCGTGGTCGACCGGCGGGGACGTCAGCCGCATCCCGAGGATCCGGTCGGCGATGATCCCGTCGTTCGGCGCGTCCGGCTGCTGGCCCCACAGGCCGTTGGGCACGTTTCCGCGCAGGACCGCGCGGCCCCAGGGGGCCAGGGTGGCAGGCCGGCCGTTGTAGGCGAGCCAGATCCGCAGTTCACTGCCCTTGCCGCGGGCGTGCATGGGCAGGATGTCCACGGTGGTGTCGGTGGCGACCTCGATGCTGTCGCTGTCCTGGTTCAGGTAGACCTTGCTGACCGGGGCCTGGGTGTCGGCGGTGAACGTGAAGCCGCCGTTGCTGACCAGCCACGGCTTGACGGCGCTTGGCGTGCCATCCGCGCTGTAGCCGGCGATCGGGGCGCCCTCGCCGGTGTAGCCGGCGATCGCGGTGGTGCGGACCATGTTCTCGGGCGGCGGCAGCATGCCCTGGAAGCCGCCCCAGTCCAGCGCGGGGGTCTGGTCGCGGCGGTCGGCGCCGAAGCCGATGGTGAAGGAGATGAACCACAGGTGGACTGTGGCCTCGCCGCCGACCGCGGGGCCCCAGACGCGGACGCTGACGCCGACCTCGATCGAGATCCGGATCTTGACGAACCAGATCTTGATGGTCGCGGAGACCCCGACCCGGATTCCCATGGCGACGTCGAAGTAGAAGGGGTTCCACTCCAGCAGGGCGTCGATGCGGGCGGTGAGCCAGGCGCGGAGCATCCCGGACTGGAAGACGACCTCCAGGGATCCGCCGGCCATCAGGGACTTGGGGGTGAACGCGGCATAGGCGTTGCCGGTGATGTTGACGGTGGACCCGACGCCCCAGGTCAGGCCGGCCGGCTGCTGGCGTGGATAGCGGGCGGGCAGTTCCCGTCCGGCGGGGATCGCGCCGAGCATGAACGCGAAGTCGCCGGCCTGGGGGTGATCGCCGAACCAGAACTTCATGCCGACGCCGCCGCGCAGCTTGCAGTTCGGGTCGATGAGGAACGTCTTCTCGGTGAACGCCGCGCCGATGCTCAGCTCCCCGGCCGTCGGGCGCAGGGTGGCCTCGATGCCGATCTCCACCCGGGCGATCTTCTTGTCGCTCTTGGTGGGCAGCTGCATGCCCGCCACACCGAGCAGGCTGATCGTGAGGTCGGAGCCGGTCTGGACGAGTGCCATGGCGTGGCCGCGGAAGGTCTCGAAGCAGTCGAAGGCCAGGCCGGCGGCGAACCAGAGGTCGCCCTGCTGGGGGCGCACCCACGGGTTGGAGCCGCCGATCAGTTCGCCGAGGACCTTGAGCGGGTCGACTTCCTCGTCGTCGGCGCCGATCTCGCCCGGGTTGTCGAGCGCGACCAGGAACGGGAAGCTGCCCAGCGCGTCGGCTGCCGGGACCCGCACACGGCTGTTCCAGCCGAACCCGGCGGAAATACCGCGCACCTGGAACAGCGGCGGGCCGAAGCCGGTCTGGCTGCCCAGCGAGCCATAGGCGAACAGCGACGGATCGGCGCTTCCGTCGGGAATGACGTAGGCGCCCATGGCGGAGCCGTTGAACGCGCCGGTATCCACCAGCAGCACCCCGCCGACCACCGTTTTGTAGGGCGGGGTGGCCGGCAGCGCGGTCAGCGCGCCGGCGATCCGCAGCGGCGGGTTGTAGTAGTCAACACTCAGGCCGTTGTCGCCGCCGGGTGTGCCGATCGGCGACCAGCCCCGTACGGCCGGGGAGTCGAGGACGCGCACACCCTTGCGGCGCCGCGGCCCGGGGCGGGGGGTAAGGATGCCGTGCTCGGTGACCAGAGCGCGGGGGGCGCGGTCGCGGGCGGCGCCGTCAAAGTGCCGCACTACGGGCACGGGACGCCCAAGGCCGTCCAGGCGTTCGGGGTCGGTCAGCGGCGCAGGGCTGCGCCTAGTGAGTCGCAGGGCCCGGCCGTCCGTCAGCGCCCAGGCTCCAGCGGGCAGCGCCGCCCCGTCCGGAGTCCCGTCGACCAGGACCAAACCGCAGCCCTTGCCGAGATCAACCGCGGCCACCATTCCGGTCACCCACCCGTCTTCGACGGTGAACGCGACGTCCACCGGCGCCAACGACGCAGTGATCTTCGCCTGCCCGCCCACCGACAAGGCCTGCGGGTCACACACCGCGCCGTCGATCCGCACACTGCCGCCCGGGAAGACGAGCGCTGCGGTGTCCGGGTCGGCGAACACGGACACCGGGATCACTACCGCACCACCCGCCGCCTGGTCGAGGAGCTCCCGTACGTCTTCAACGCGTGCTTTCACAGTGATCCAGCCCTCTACTCGCGGTACAAGGGAAGGCGAAAGCACGCCCATCAACCCGGCGCTTCCGCTGCGAGGAGCCTAGTCAGCGCAACACTAAGAGGTCACCTATAACTACTTTGCGTAATAAACTTGGCTGAAAGGTACGCAAACCGCATCCCTTTCGGACGCGTCGCCAGACTGCGCCGCCAGGCGCGCAGAAACGTTTCCAGCTGGCCTCGCAGAACCTCGAGATGCCAACCAGCAGGGCATAGCTGCCGGTGGGGCCCTGGGACGCGCCGAGGCGCGAGACCGGTAACAAGCCAGCCCGGAGGGCTGAGCGGCTCTGACGGCAGTGCAAGTCCCAAGAGGGAGGCCGGACGGGGAAACGTCCGGTGCCGGCAGGCGCAGCAGTTGGAACAGTGGCTCGCTCTCTGCGGCGAATGCCCGGACGAGTGCGGCAGCCCGCCCCGCCGCCGCATCCCAAGCGACGCCGCGGCAGACGAGGGACATCCCCACGTCCGAAGGGGCCGGCGAACCATCTGGCTTGTGCGTACCGCCCAATCGAGGTGGCGGCGCGGTGGTGGCTCCCGGCCGCGGACGACGGGGTATCGATGTGTGAATGGGTGGTGTGGTGGCAGCGGTTGGTTGTCAGCGGGTGACCGTGTTCGCGTGCGACGGTTGCTGACTGCTCTGGGCGGCGGCCGCACGGGCTGGAGCTGGGGGTGGCCGTCTGTTACGGCTGCTCGGCCTCTGCTGACGTTGAGGGCAGGTTGTGCCATGGGTGTCCGCAGGCGCTCTTGCGGTACGTCTGTCTGCGGCGGGTGTCGGCGACGGCGAACACGCAGACGGGGACGCGGAACGCTTTGACGTATTCGTCGGCGGGGAGCGACGCGCGAGACCGCAGCCCCCGTGCGCACCTGCGTACCGGCCTCCTCCGCCGCCTTGACCAGCGAAATCGGCATTGACGAGCTGACCACCCCGGAGGGGGCAGCCGGGGGGATGCCGGCTGCCGTCGCCGTGGCCTGCTTCGCCTGGCAGGCCGCGCAGTCCGTCTGCTCGGGGCGGCGGACGATCGCCGGCAGGGCCCGCGAACTCGCCTTCACCGCCGCCGTGCCGGACAACCGCGCCCAGCTGTCCCGCGCGGCAATCGACTTCGGCACCGCCTCCAGTCGACCTACAGCCCCTTCGACACTCGTCTCCTGCCCAGGCAAGCAGCGGTGACGGTTGCCCGCCAAGTCTCCCGTGAAGCGGAGGCCGAGGGCATGAAGCCCGCGACGGTGCAGTTCGTCCAAGAGCCGAGCGAACACCCCCTACAGGTCCTCACTTGCATGGCCGAAACAAGTACCCCACTTGAGTCGCTTCAGCCACTGCATTTAAGCCATCGACCCGTCTGACTCGCCCGAATGACGCCGTAGCCGACCGGAAGGCCGGTCGCCCGGCCCCCGCCGCCCTCCATGAGACGGGTGACGGCCCGAAGCCTGCGCACCCATCCACCCATCCACCCATGCGCCTACGGCTCTTGTGGGCCGAACGCGTCCCGCAGCCCGACGTGCGTGGCCAGTAACCGCACCCACTGCGCACATCGGCGGATGGCTGATTTCAGGCCACCGCACCCATAGCGCACATCGGCGGCCAGCTGATTTCAGGCCGCCATAGGGGGGCCAATGTAGGGGTACTGGACGCAGGGGGGCTCTGCTAGACATGAGGCAAACGGAACGCGTGTACGGGTGTGGCCGCAACCTTCAGATCAGATCTGACGGACTGTCGTGCTGTGCCCGGACAAAGAACACGGAGTTTTCATCCCCTTGATCGACAACCAGAATGCCGACGCCTGGATCCGCCGCTATCAGGCCGCGGACGACGCTGCGATCCGGCTCGTCTGCCTGCCGCACGCCGGCGGATCCGCCTCCTTCTACTTCCCCATGGCCCAGGCACTGGCACCCGCGGTGGACGTCCTCTCCGTGCAGTACCCCGGACGTCAGGACCGCCGACACGAGCCGGGCATCACCGACATCGGTGTCTACGCCGACGCCCTGACCAGCGCACTCCTGCCCTGGGTGGACCGCCCGCTGGCCCTCTTCGGCCACAGCATGGGCGCCGCCCTCGCCTTCGAGGTGACGCGCCGTCTCGAACGCGACCACGGCATCGACCCGGTCCGCATCTTCGCCTCGGGCAGGCGCTCGCCCTCCAGCCACCGCCCTGAGACCGTGCACCTGCGCGACGACGACGGCATCGTCGCCGAAATGCGCGAACTCAGCGGTACCGACGCCGCCATTCTCGGCAACGAGGAAATCCTGCGCATGGTGCTCCCCGCCATCCGGAGCGACTACACGGCCATCGAGAACTACCGCGCCGCTCCCGAGCACACGGTGAAGACTCCCGTCACCGTGTTGACCGGCGAATCCGACCCGCGCACCAGCCGCGAGGAAGCCGAAGCCTGGGAAGGCCACACCCTCGGTGGATTCGGTCTCCAGAGTTTCCCTGGAGGCCATTTCTTCCTTGCCAAGCAACAGGCGCAGGTCTTGAAGATCGTTTCTGAAGAGCTCGCAGCGGCCGCCCGGAAGGGCTGAGCCGGCCGCCGGGCGGGCCGCACGACCTACGGCCCGCCCGGCAGGCGCGAGGAACGCAGGACCGGTGCACCGCAGGGCGCACATCCGAACACCCCCGGGGAAGGGAACGCAGTGGTTGCAAGGTTCGTCGAGCGCGAGAAGCAGTGGGAGGCGCTGAACGACCTGCTCGGGAGCGCCCGCCGGGGCCGCGGCCGCGTCGCCGTCATCAGCGGGCCGATCGCCGCGGGCAAGACGGCCCTGCTGGAACGCTTCACCGAGGAGGCCGTCTCCGCGGGCGCGCTGGTTCTGGAGGCCGCCGGATCCCGCGCCGAGCGCTACCTCTTCTTCGGCATCCTGCGCCGCATCCTCGACGGCGCCGCCCCCCTCGATCCCGCCGTCCACGCCGAGGCCACCGCCCTCCTCGACGGCGTCGCCGCCCAGGCCGTGGACACCGGCGACACCGTGGCCGCCGTCGAGGCCGGCATGCGCGTCCTGCCGCACGTCTGCGCCTCCCTCCTGCGCATCGCCCGCGACCGCACCATCGTCATCGCCGTCGACGACGTCCACCACGGCGACGAGCTCTCCCGCGCCTTCCTGCTCTGTCTGGCCCGCCGCGTCCGCCAGTCCGGCGTCCTGATCGTCCTCACCGAGGGCGTCCGACTGCTGCCCGCCCAGCTCGCCTTCCACGCCGAACTGCGCCGCCAGCCCCACTGCACCGCCATCCGCCTGCCGCTGCTCTCCGCGGAAGGCACCGCGCGCATCCTGTCCGGCCCCTTCTCCGCGGCCGCCGCACGGCTCGCCGCCGACTGCCACGACACCACCGGCGGAAACCCGCTCCTCGTCAAGGCGCTCCTGGAGGACGGACTTGCCGCCCTCGGCGACAGCGAGCCCTTCCAGCCGCTCGCCCCCGCCGAGGCCTTCGAACGTGCCGTCCTGGACTGCCTGCACCGCGGCGACCCCGACCTGCTGGCCGTCGCCCGCGGCATCGCCGTCCTCGGCGACGCCGCCCCCGCGGCCCTCGTCGCCCGCATCACCGACGTCCACGTCCGCGCCGTCGAACTCGCCATCCAAGACCTCACCCGGTGCGGCCTCCTGCACGACGGCGCCTTCCGCCTGACCGCCACCCGCGCCGCCGTCCTGGCCGCGGCCCCGCCCGGGGCGCTGTCCGCGCTCCACCAGCGCGCCGCCCGCCTCCTGCACGAGGAGGGCGCCGCCGCCCTCGACATCGCCCGCCACCTCCTCGCCACCCGCAAGCCGGCCGAGGAATGGGCGATAGCCGTCCTGCAGGAGGCGGCCGAGTACGCACTCGTCGGGGACGACCCCCAGCTCGCCCTGAGTTGCGGCGAACTCGCCGTCGACTCCTGCCCCGAGGGCTCGCGCCGCACCGCCCTGAAGTCCCGCCTCGTCAGCATCATCTGGCGCAGCAGCCCGGGCGCCGCCGAAGGACACCTGCGCCAGCTGTCCCGCGAGTTCCGCGCCGGCCGCCTCAGCGACCGCGACCTGCTGCACGCCGTGAGCTGCCTCGCCTGGATGGGCGAGGCCCGCCCGGCCGCCGAGGCCGTACGCCGCCTGCAGACGGCCGCGCAGCAGGCCGAGGAGGCCGGGCAGCCCTTCGCCTACGCCCCCGACACCCTCGCCGCCGCACAGAGCTGGCTCTCCCTGGTCAGCCCCCCGGTCCGCGAGGCGTTCACCGCCGACGGCCCCGCCCGGCCCGAGCCCGCCGCCCACGGCACCGCCGCCCCCTACGACATGCCCGAAGACGCCCACCTGCCCGCCGCCGAGGCCCTGCGCACCGCCTTGCGTGGCGGCCCGGGCGACGCGGCCGTAGCCGAGGCCACCCGGGTGCTGCAGCGCTACCACCTCAGCGACCGCACCCTCACCCCCCTCGTCCTCGCCGTCATGGCTCTGATCTATGCGGGTAGCCTCGACCTCGCCCTGACCTGGACCGACCGGCTCCTCGCCGAGTGCTCCGGCCGCAACGCCCCGACCTGGCATGCCACCCTCGGCGTCGTCCGGGCCGAAGTCGCCCTCCGCCAGGGCGACCTGCCCGGCGCGGCCGCCCAGGCCCGGCAGGCCATGTCGCTGATCTCCACGCAGTGCTGGGGCGTCGGCATCGCCCTGCCGCTCGCCGTCCTCATCGAGGCCGAGACCCAGATGGGCAACCTCGACGAAGCGATGGCCCTGCTCGAACAGCCCGTACCCGAACTGATGCCGGAGACGCAGCTCGGCCTGCACTACCTCCGCGCCCGGGGCCGCTGCCACCTCGCCACCGGCCGCTACCACGCCGCCCTGCGCGACTTCCTCACCTGCGGCGAACTCATGCAGGCCTGGGGCATGGACGCCGCCGAGCTGGTCCCCTGGCGGCTGGACGCCGCCGAGGCCTGGCTCGCCATCGGCAACGTCGCCCGCGCCCGCGAGTACGTCGAGCAGCAGAAACAGCGCGAGGCCAGCCCCTCCGGCGTCCGGCCGCGCGGACCCCTGCTGTACGCGCTCGCCCGGACCAGCGGCGACCTCACGTACCGGCTGAAGCGGCTCACCGAAGCCGTCGAACTCCTCGAACAGGGCGAGGACCGGCTCCAGCTCGCTCGGGCCCTGGGCGAACTGGGCAGCGCCCACCGCACCGCGGGGGACTACAACCGGGCCCGGATGCTCGTCCGCAAGGCCTGGCACGTCGCCAAGTCCTGCGGGGCGCAGCCCCTGTGCCAGCAGTTCACCCCCGGCCAGGGCGGCGGAGAGCCCGTCACCACCGGGCGCGAGGCGGAACCGCCCCGGGAGGCAGAGGTGCTCTCCGAGGCGGAGGCGCGGGTGGCCCTGCTCGCCGCCCGCGGCCACACCAACCGGGAGATCGCCACCAAGCTGTACGTCACCGTCTCCACGGTCGAGCAGCACCTGACCCGGATCTACCGCAAGCTGAAGGTCAAACGGCGCCGGGACCTGCCGGCCCGGCTGTGGGACCTGAGCCTGCCGGGGATCGCCTGAACCCGGCGGCCCCGGCCGCGGCCGCGCGGGCCGTGCTCCCGCCGGGGCCGTCCCGCGGCAGGCCGGAGCACGGGACCCCGGCGGGAAGGGCACCGGCCGGAAGCGCACCGGCCGGGGGGTGTCAGGACAGCAGGCCCCGCTCCAGGGCCGTGATCACCGCGGCCGTGCGGTCCGACACCGACAGCTTCTTGAACGCCCGCAGCAGGTGCGTCTTCACCGTCGCCTCGCTGATGAACAGCCGGCGCCCGATGTGCGCGTTGGTCAGGCCCTGCCGGACCAGCTGCAGCACCTCCCGCTCCCGCTCCGACAGCACCGGTGCCTTCACCACCCGCGCCCGGAACAGCTTCGGCGCCAGCGACGGCGTCAGCACCGTCTCGCCGCGCGCCGCCGCCTTCACCGCGTGCACCAACTCCTCGCGGGAACTGCCCTTGAGTAGGTACCCGGCCGCACCGGCCTCCACCGCCCGCAGGATGTCCGCGTCGTCCTCGTACGTGGTGACGATGACGACCTTGGTCCCCGGCGACTCCCGCAGGATGTGGCCCGTCGCCGTCACCCCGTCCATCGCGCCCATCCGCAGGTCCAGCAGGACGATGTCCGGCCGCAGCCGCGCAGCCAGGAGCACCGCCTCCTCACCCGAACCCGCCTGCCCCACGACACGGATGCCCTCGTCCAGCTCCAGCATCGCCGACAGGCCTTCCCGGACCACCGGATGGTCGTCGACCAGCATCACCCCGATCGGGCCGCGCTCACTCACCGTCCGGCTCCTGCCCCACCGGGCCCAGCGGCACCAGCACCTCGATGACCGTGCCCGTCCCCGGGCAGCTGCTGACCTCTGCCATTCCGCCGATCTCCTCCACCCGGGTACGCATCCCGCGCAGCCCGAAGCCGCTCTGCCCGCCGCCGCCCTCCGCGTCCCGCGGGGCGTCCGGCGAAGTGTCCAATGTGAAGCCGGGGCCGTCGTCGCGGACCACGAGCCGTACCGCGTCCGGCGCGTACGCCACCAGCACCTCCACCCTACGGGCGCCCCGCGCGTGCTTGCGCACATTGGCGAACGCCTCCTGTGCGGAGCGCAGCAGCACCACGCTCACCGCCATAGGCAGTGGCTGCTCCTCGCCCCGCGCCGTGCACCGCACCACCAGACCCGTCTCCTCCCGGAGCAGGTCCGCCTGCCGGTGCACGGCCTGCACCAGCGAACTCTCCCGCAGCGGCGGCGGGGTCAGCGCCGAGACGAAACCGCGGGCCTCCGCCAGACTGTCCTGGGCGACCCGCCCGGCCAGCCCGAGCCGGTTGCGGGCCCGCTCCGGGTGGGCGACCACGTCCGACTCGGCGGCCTGCACCAGGCCGATGATACTGGTCAGGCTCTGCGCCAGCGTGTCGTGGATCTCCCGCGCGAGCCGCTCCCGCTCCGCGGAGATCCCCGCCTGGTGAGACAGCCGGGCCTCCCGCTCGCGGCTGCGCCGCAACTCGGCGATCAGCTCCGCCCGGTCGGCGCTCTGCCGCACCACCCGCGTGATCCACAGGCCGAGCAGCACCGACAGCGCGATCCCGAGCAGCGAGATCGGCAGCACCGACAGGATGTGCGGATCGAACTCCCCGCCCCGCAGCCACACCACCGTCACCGGCCACAGGTTCGCCAGCACCACCAGCACGATCGCGGGCGGCGTCGACAGGCTCATCATCAGCATCGGCACCACCGCGAACAGCGCGAAGGAAGCCGCCAGATCGAGCAGGCCGGCCGCGGCGAACAGCACGAACAGCCCGACGGAGAACACCACGCTCCGCCGGCCCTTCGACCCGTTCATCATCAGCCGCCGCCCCAGCCCCGCGTACCAAGGCACGATCAGGGTCAGCGCGCCGATGGACAGCGCCCGGTGGGTCTGGCTCTCGGTGGACGTGAAGAGCAGAATGACGGTGACGAGGTAGGAGATCGCGAAGTAGCCGTCCCACAGGCCGAACCAGCGGCTTCCGGAATCGGGGCCGTAGTTCGCGGCCGCCCGCGGGGTCGGCCCCTCACCCTTCGTCCCTGCCTGCGTCTCCTCGGGGTGTATGTGCACGGCACCAGTCCTACCACGACCCCCGCACGTGTCCGACGATCGGTGGACAGCCGGTCCCACCGATCGGTCGTCCCGCCGCCCGCAGCGCCCCGCCTACCGTGGAATCCAGGAAGAAGCGAGGGACTTCGAGGAATGCGGGAAGGGCGGGTTCGGGCACGTGGGCCAGTTCACGACGGCACTCATCACCTGCGGGTCGATCCTGGCCGTCATCCTCGCGACGGATTCCGGCAACCGGCGCATCACCGCCGTGAGGACCGCGGCCCCCACACTGGTGGCCGTCCTCGCCGTCGCCGTCTGCGTAGACTCCTTCCCGACCGCGGGCAACGACATGTCGCTGCACCTCGCCGGGATCGGGGTCGGGGCCATCTGCGGCCTCGTCGCGAGCTCCCTGCTCGGCGCCCACAGCGACCGGGCCGGGGACATCCGCAGCACCGGCGGACCCGGGCACGCGGCGGTCTGGATCCTGCTGTGCGCGGGCCAGATCCTCTTCGCCTACGGGTGCGAGCACTGGTTCGGCGCACGCATGACCCGGTTCACCACCGACTACCAGCTCAGCGGCAGCGACGTCCTCATCAGCTCGCTCGCTCTGATGTCGCTGTCGATGGTGACGGCCCGCACCGCGGTGCTGCAGTCCCGGTTGCGGGCCGTCCGGGCCGCGACCGCCCCCGTCGCCGAAGCCGCGCCCGACGACGACACCGATGCCGAAGCCGACCGCGCTCACCGACGACAGCGCGGCACGAGTTGACCGGCGAGATCCACGACCGTTCAGGAACAAGGGTGAAGCAGTGCTAGACAACCAAGAACTGAGGCTCCGTCCGCCTCACAACCGCGTCGAGAGCCGCGCCGTCGGCTGGTGGACCCTCCAGTCGTCCCTCTTCGCCCTGCCGCTCCCGCTCGTCTTCGGCGTGCTCTGGCTCACCATCGCACCGGCCCGGTTCGTCTTCGGCCCGCTCTTCCTCGTCGCCCTCGTCCCCGGACTCCTCTACATGGGCGTCATGCCGATATGGCGCTACCGGGTCCACCGCTGGGAGGTGACCGACGAGGCCGTCTACGCCGCCTCCGGCTGGCTCTGGCAGCGCTGGCGGGTCGTCCCCCTCTCCCGCGTCCAGACCGTCGACATGATCCGCGGCCCGCTCCAGCAGCTGTTCAAGCTCTCCGGGATCACCGTCACCAGCGCCTCCTCCGCGGGCGCCGTGAAGATCAAGGGGCTCGACCACGGCACCGCCACCGAACTCGTGGAACACCTCACCCGGTCCACCCAGGCCGTACCCGGAGACGCCACATGAGCCCCGACACCGCGGTGCGGCTCACCACGGACCGGACCCCCGACGACACCTGGGGGCGCCTCAACCCCCGCCTGATCCTCGTCAACCTGAGCGTGGTGGCCGCCCCCCTGGCCACCTTCGGCGCTACCACCGCCCTCGCCGGCGGCAAGGTCACCCTCCAGGTCCTGATCACCTGCGCCTCGTTCCTCATCACCTGCCTCGTCATCTCCGGCATCAGCCTGATGCGGTACTTCACCACCCGCTACCGGATCACCGGCGACCGCGTGGAACTCCACAAGGGGTACTTCTTCCGCAGTGAGCGCTCCGTCCCCGTCGACCGCATCCGCAGCGTCGACCTGACCGCCAAACCCCTCCACCGGATCTTCGGCCTCACCTCCCTGAAGGTCACCACCGGCGACCAGGGCTCCGCCTCCGGCGGCCTGTCCCTGGAGGGCCTCGCCGTCCGCGATGCCGCAGCCCTCCACCGGCACCTCAGCGAACTCCGTCAGGCCCGCCACGGGCTCGCCCCCGCCGACCCCGCCGCCGACACCACCATCGCCGAACTCGACTGGGCCTGGCTGCGCTACGCCCCCCTGACCCTCTGGGGCGTCGGCGGCGTCTTCATAGCCGTCGGAAGCGTCTACCGCACCCTGCACGAGATGAAGATCGACCCGCTGGAACTGGGCATCGTCAAGGACATCGAGGCCCGCTTCGGCTCCGTACCCCTGTGGTACGGCATCCTCGTCACCCTCCTCGTCCTCGTCCTCATCGGCGTCCTCGGCTCCACCGCCACCTTCATCGAGGGCTGGGGCGCCTACCGCCTCGACCGCGAGGAACCGGGCATGATCCGCGTCCGCCGCGGCCTGCTCATCACCCGCTCCGTCAGCATCGAGGAACAGCGCCTGCGCGGCGTCGAAGTCGCAGAACCCCTCCTGCTGCGCTGGGCCCGCGGCGCCCGGGTCAAGGCCGTCGCCAGCGGCCTCGGCGACGAGGACGAGAACAGCAGCCGCAGCCGCCTCACCCCGCCCGTCCCCGTCGCCCTGGCCCGCGAGATCGCCGCCGACGTCCTGCGCGAGACCGTCTCCCCGACGACCGCCGCCGACCTCGCCGCCCACCCCCGGGCCGCCCTGCGCCGCAGGATCAACCGCGCCCTGATCTGGGCCGCCCTGCTCGCCGCCCCGTTCGTCGGCATCGGGCTGTGGCTCACCCCGGTCCTCGTCCACACCGGCTGGATCACGGCCGTCGTGCTGTTCCTCATCGGCACCGCCTTCGCCCACGACGCCTACCGCAGCCTCGGCCACGCCCTGTACGGCCCCTACTTCGTCACCCGGGCCGGCACCTTCACCCGCCGCACCGTCGCCTTCCAGCGCGACGGAATCATCGGCTGGTCGATCACCCGGTCCGCCTTCCAGCGCCGGGCCGGACTGCTCACCCTGGGCGCCGCCACCGCCGCGGGCAACGGCGTCTACAAGGTCCGCGACGTACGGGTCTCCGACGGCCTCGCCTTCGCCGAGGAGGCCGTACCCGGCCTGCTGGCGCCGTTCATCGAACGCCGCCCCTAGACCAACTGGCGAACCCCCGGGAGGAGGAGGGGCGGTCCCCGCGACCGTCCCTCCTCCTCTATTTTCCCCTTTCCCCGTCCATAATTTATGCTTCGGGATTCTTGCAATTCTCCGCGCGCCGGGGGCATCATGATTCGGTTGCGCCCGCAGAGTCGCCCAAGACTCCCGGCAAAAGACCCCGAATAGGGGTCCCTAGGGGAGTGATAGGGGTTTCTGCGGCGACTCCTCCGTGCCAGGGTCATCACTGATCTCAGGTTTCTGTGCACGGAGTGATGGAGCGCACGATGTTGAACGATTCCCAGGATTTCGCAGCCGAAATCGACGGCGCCTCCCAGGCGGGCGGAACCCAGGGTGAAACCGACAGCGTCACTGCCGCCGACCTCCGGGAAGGCTGGCGCGAGCGCCTCGCCGGGCTGACCCCGGACGAACAGCACACCGAGCTCCTCGACTGGGTCTCCTCACTGGTCACCGCCGCCATGCGCGACTCCGCGCCCGCCACCCTCGACCCGCACCGCTCCTTCCTCGACCTCGGCTTCGACTCCCTCGCCGCCGTCGACCTGCACGCCCGGCTCGTGGCCGGAACGGGCCTGCTCCTGCCCATCACCCTGGCCTTCGACCACCCCACCCCGAACCACCTCGCCCGCCACATCCACACGCAGCTGCTGGGACTGACCGCCCCCGCCGAGGCCCCCGTCACCGCCGCGATCAGCAGCGACGAACCGGTCGCCATCGTCGGAATCGGCTGCCGCTTCCCCGGCGGCGTGCATTCCCCCGAAACGCTCTGGGAACTCGTCGCCGACGGCACCGACGCCATTTCGGAATTCCCCACCGGACGCGGCTGGAACCTCGACTCCCTGTACGACGCCGACCCCGACCGGTCCGGCACCACGTACACCCGCGAAGGCGGATTCCTCCACGACGCCGACGAATTCGACGCCCCCTTCTTCGGGATATCCCCGCGCGAGGCCCTCGCCATGGACCCGCAGCAGCGCCTGCTGCTGGAGACCTCCTGGGAGGCCTTCGACCGGGCCGGCCTCGACCCCGCCGGACTCCGCGGCGGCCAGGTCGGCGTATTCGTCGGCGCCGAGACCCAGGAATACGGCCCCCGCCTCGAGGACGCCGCGGACGGCTTCGAGGGCTACCTCGTCACCGGAAACGCGGCGAGCGTCGCCTCCGGCCGCATCGCCTACACCTTCGGCTTCGAAGGCCCCACGGTCACCGTCGACACCGCCTGCTCCTCCTCGCTCGCCGCCCTGCACCTCGCCGTCCAGGCCCTGCGCACCGGCGAATGCTCCCTGGCCCTCGCCGGCGGTGTCGCGATCATGGCGAGCCCCGGCTCCTTCGTCTCCTTCAGCCGCCAGCGCGGACTCGCCCCCGACGGCCGCTGCAAGCCCTTCGCGGCCGCCGCCGACGGCACCGCCTGGGGCGAGGGCGTCGGCATGCTCGTCGTCGAGCGCCTCTCCGACGCCCGCCGCAACGGGCACCAGGTCCTGGCCGTCGTCCGCGGCACCGCGATCAACCAGGACGGCGCCAGCAACGGCCTGACCGCCCCCAGCGGCCCCGCCCAGCAGCGCGTCATCCGCCAGGCCCTCGCCAACGCCGGCCTGACCGCCGCCGACGTGGACGTCGTCGAGGCCCATGGCACCGGCACGAAGCTCGGCGACCCGATCGAGGCGCAGGCGCTGCTCGCCACGTACGGGCAGGACCGCCCCGAGGGCCGGCCGCTGCGGCTCGGCTCCTTGAAGTCGAACATCGGCCACACCCAGGCCGCCGCCGGTGTCGCCGGCGTCATCAAGATGGTCATGGCGATGCACCACGGAGTGCTGCCCAAAACCCTTCACGTCGACGCGCCGACCCCGCACGTCGACTGGGAGGCCGGAGCCGTATCCCTGCTGACCGAGGCCGTCGACTGGCCGGCTTCGCCCGACGCCCCGCGGCGGGCGGGCGTCTCGTCGTTCGGTATGAGCGGCACCAACGCCCACGCCATCATCGAGGAGCCGGAGGCCGCGAGTACGGGTGCGCCGGAGGACGACTCCGCCGCCGAGCCCGGGCACGGGACGGCGCAGCTGCCCGGCCCGCTGCCCTGGGCCCTGTCCGCCAAGACCCCCGAGGCCCTGCGCGCCGCAGCCAGCCGCCTCGGAGACTGGATCGACACCCACCCGGACGCCACCCCCCTCGACCTCGGCCACTCCCTCGCCACCACCCGAGGCCGCTTCGACCACCGCGCCGTAGTCCTCGGCGACGACCGCACCGCTCTCCAGCACGCCCTGCGCGCCCTCGCCGACGGGACCGACGCACCCGCCGTCGTCCACGGTGCCCCGGCCGTCGGCCGCTCCGCCGTCCTCTTCACCGGCCAGGGCAGCCAGCGCCTCGGCATGGGCCGCGAGCTGTACCTGTCCCACCCGGTGTTCGCGGACGCCCTCGACGACGCCGCCTGGTACCTGGACGAGCAGCTCGAACTCCCCCTGCTCGACGTCCTGTTCGCGGCCAAGGGCACCCCCGCCGCCGCACTCCTGCACCAGACCGCATACACCCAGCCCGCCCTCTTCGCGATCGAGGTGGCGCTGTTCCGCCTCGTCGAGTCCTGGGGACTGCGGCCGTCGTTCGTGGCCGGCCACTCCGTCGGTGAGATCGCCGCCGCGCACGTCGCGGGCGTCTTCTCGCTGGAGGACGCGTGTGCGCTGGTCGCTGCGCGCGGTCGTCTGATGCAGGCGCTGCCGGGCGGTGGCGTAATGATCGCCGTCCAGGCCGCGGAGGACGAGGTCCTGCCGCTCCTGACGGCGGACCGGGTCAGCATCGCCGCCGTCAACGGACCGCAGGCCGTCGTGATCGCCGGCGACGAGGACGCGGCCGTCGCCGTCGCCGAGGCCTTCGAGGCCCAGGGCCGCAAGACCAAGCGCCTCACCGTCAGCCACGCCTTCCACTCCCCGCACATGGACGGCATGCTCGACGGGTTCCGCCGCGTCGCGCAGGTCCTGGAGTACGGCGCCCCCACCCTGCCCGTCGTCTCCCTGCTCACCGGCACCACGGCCACCGCCGCCGAACTGGCCGACCCCGAGCACTGGGTCCGGCACGTCCGCGACGCCGTCCGCTTCCTCGACGGCGTACGCACCCTGCGGGCCCGCGGGGCCGACTCCTTCCTCGAACTCGGCCCCGACCCCGTCCTCACGGCCATGGCCCAGGACTGCCTCCCCGCCGCCACCGACACGCAGGGCACCACGGCAGCGGCACCCGTCTTCGCCGCCGGACTGCGCTCGGGCCGCCCCGAGGCCGCCACCCTGCTCGACGCCGTCGCTCGGATGTTCGTCCAGGGCGCGGACGTGGACTGGGCCGCCTTCTACGCCGGTACGGGCGCGCAGCGGGTGGAGCTGCCGACGTACCCCTTCCAGCGCCGGCGGTACTGGATGAACGCCCGCCCCGAGGCCGCCGGGCGGACCGCCGCCGGGCCCCGCGGGACTGACCCCGCCGACAGCGAGTTCTGGGACGCCGTCGAGCACGAGGACGTGGCCGCGCTGGCCGCTGCCCTCGAACTGGACGCGGACGGAGACCAGCCCCTGAGCGAGGTGGTCCCGGCCCTGTCGGCGTGGCGCCGCCGGGTACGGACCCAGTCCGAGGTCGACGGCTGGCGCTATCGGGTGTCGTGGAAGCCGCTGACGGCGGCGTCTGCCGGTGTGCTGGACGGTGAGTGGCTGGTCGTGGTGCCGGCTGCGGGTGTGGATGACACGGCCGTCGTCGAGGCGCTGGGCGCTGGGGTGCGCCGGGTTGTGGTGGAGCCGGGTGCGGACCGTGAGGGTCTTGCAGGTCTGCTGGCTGGTGCTGGGTCGGTGGCTGGTGTGGTGTCGTTGCTGGCGCTGGATGAGACGGGTGGGCTTGTTGCTACCGCTGGTCTGGTGCAGGCGCTGGGTGATGCCGGGGTGGGGGCGCCGTTGTGGTGCCTGACGCGTGGTGCGGTGAGTGTGGGCCGTTCCGACAAGCTCGTGTCGCCTGTTCAGGCGCAGGTGTGGGGTCTGGGCCGGGTTGCGGCGTTGGAGGTTCCGGAGCGTTGGGGTGGTCTGGTCGATCTGCCGGAGGTGTGGGACGAGCGGGCCATGGGCCGCCTGGTGGGCGTTCTGGGTGGTGTCGAGGATCAGGTTGCTGTCCGGTCGTCTGGTGTGTTCGGTCGTCGTCTGGTGCGTGCTGCCCGGGCCGAGGGGGCTTGGGTGCCCTCCGGGACGGTGTTGGTGACCGGTGGTACGGGTGCGTTGGGTGGCCGGGTCGCTCGTTGGCTGGCTGGTGCGGGTGTTGAGCGTCTGGTGCTGACCAGTCGGCGTGGTCCGGATGCCCCTGGTGTGGCTGAGCTGGTGGCCGACCTCGGTGTCGATGTGTCTGTCGTTGCCTGTGATGTTTCTGACCGGGAGGCGTTGCGGGAGCTGCTGGCCGCCGAGGCCGACACGCTGACGGCTGTGGTGCACACCGCTGGTGTGCTGGATGACGGTGTTCTGGATGCGCTGACGCCGGAGCGGTTCGAGAATGTGCTGCGGGCCAAGGCCACCTCTGCCCTCAACCTCCACGAGCTGACCGTCGAGCTGGGGGTCGAGCTTGACGCCTTCGTCCTCTTCTCCTCGATGAGCGGCATGGTCGGTGCCCCTGGACAGGGCAACTACGCCGCCGCCAACGCCTACTTGGATGCTCTGGCCGAGCAGCGGCGGGCGGCCGGTCTGGCCGCGACCTCGCTCGCCTGGGGTCCGTGGGCCGAAGGCGGTATGGCTGCCGACGAAGCCATGGACGCGCGGATGCGGCGCGACGGCCTTCCGCCTATGGCGCCGGAGACGGCCATGGCCGTCCTGCGGCAGAGCGTGGGTGCGGTCGGTGACGCGGCTGCCTTGCTGGTGGCCGATGTGGCGTGGGAGCGTTTCGCGCCCGCCTTCTCCGTGGTCCGCTCCAGCAGCCTCTTCGCCGAACTGGTCGAGACCCGCCCCGCCGGATCCGCTGCCGCCGCCGAGGCCACCGCTTCGCCCGCCGACCGGTTCGCCGGTCTGGGCGCGGCCGAGCTGGAGCGCGAGCTGCTCGCCCTGGTTCGTACGCATGTGGCTGCGGTGCTCGGTCATGACGGTTCGGAGGCCGTGGGTGCGGAGCGGGCGTTCAAGGAGTTGGGCTTCGACTCCCTGACGGCCGTGGAGCTGCGCAACCGGCTCGGGGCGGCGACGGGTGTGAGTCTGCCGGCGACGCTGATCTTCGACTACCCGACGGCTTCCGCCCTCACGTCGTTCTTGCGGGATGAGCTGCTGGGGACCGAGGTCGAGGTCAGTGGTCCGGTGGTGACGGTGGTGGACGACGATCCGATCGCGATCGTGGCGATGAGCTGCCGCTTCCCCGGTGGGGTGCGGACTCCCGAGGATCTGTGGAAGCTGCTGGCGGCCGGTGGTGACGCGATCGGTGAGTTCCCGGTCGACCGTGGCTGGGACCTGGAGCGGCTCTACAGCCCGGACCCCGACCAGCAGGGCACCTTCTACGCCCGCGAGGGCGGCTTCCTCTACGACGTCGCCGACTTCGACGCCGACTTCTTCGGCATCTCGCCACGCGAGGCCCTCGCCATGGACCCCCAGCAGCGACTGCTCCTGGAGACCACCTGGGAAGCTTTCGAACGGGCCGGGATCGACCCGGCGTCACTGCGCGGCAGCCAGGCCGGTGTCTTCGTCGGCACCAACGGCCAGGACTACGGGGCCACGCTCCAGTCCGTCCCGGACGGCATCGAGGGATATCTGGGCACGGGCAACGCGGCGAGCGTGGTCTCCGGGCGACTCTCGTACGCCTTCGGCCTCGAAGGCCCGGCCGTGACCGTCGACACCGCCTGCTCCGCCTCCCTCGTCGCCCTGCACCTGGCCGTTCAGGCCCTGCGCAGCGGCGAGTGCTCCATGGCACTGGCCGGCGGTGTGACGGTCATGTCGTCGCCCGGTGCCTTCATCGATTTCAGCCGTCAGCGTGGGTTGGCGGAGGACGGCCGGATCAAGGCCTTCGCCGCCTCGGCCGATGGCACGGGCTGGGGTGAGGGTGTCGGCATGCTGCTCGTGGAGCGGCTGTCCGACGCTCGGCGCAACGGGCACCCGGTCCTCGCGATCGTGCGGGGTTCGGCGATCAACCAGGACGGTGCCAGCAATGGCCTGACCGCCCCGAACGGCCCCTCGCAGCAGCGCGTCATCCGCGCCGCTCTCGCGAGCGCCGGGCTCTCCGGCGGGGATGTGGACGCGGTCGAGGCGCACGGCACCGGCACGAAGCTGGGTGATCCGATTGAGGCGCAGGCCCTGATGGCCACGTACGGCCAGGAGCGGTCGGCCGGACGGCCGTTGCTGCTGGGTTCGGTGAAGTCGAACATCGGTCACACGCAGGCCGCGGCCGGTGTCGCGGGCGTGATGAAAATGGTGCTGGCGATGCAGCACGGGGTGCTTCCGCAGACCCTGCACGTGGACGAGCCGACCCCGCACGTGGACTGGTCGGCCGGTGAGGTGGAGCTGCTGACCGAGCTGCGCGCGTGGCCCGAGACGGGGCGTCCGCGCCGCGCGGGCATCTCCTCCTTCGGCTTCAGCGGCACCAACGCCCACACGATCATCGAGCAGGCCCCGGAAGCCCCCGAGGGCGCCGAGGCCGAGCAGACCGTGCTCCCGCAGGCCGCGCCCGCCCTGCTGCCGTGGGTGCTCTCCGCGAAGACCGAGACGGCCCTGCGGGCCCAGGCCGAGCGCCTGGCCGAGCGCGTCGCGGCGGACGAGCGGGCCGAACCCGCCGATGTGGCCTACTCCCTGGCCACGTCGAGGTCGGCTCTCGAACACCGCGCCGTCGTGGTCGCGGCCGAGCGGGCCGAGTTCCGGGCCGCGCTGAAGGCGCTCGCTGCGGGTGAGTCCGCCGCGGGGCTGGTCCGCGGAACCGCGAACGCCGGGGCTCTGGCCTTCCTGTTCACTGGTCAGGGCAGCCAGCGGCTCGGGATGGGGCGTGAGGTGTACGACGCCCACCCGGCCTTCGCGGACGCGCTGGACGCGATCTGCGCCCGGATGGACGGATTGCTCGAATTCCCGCTGCGGGATGTCGTCTTCGGCACGGATGCGGAGCTGCTGGACCGTACGGAGTACACGCAGCCGGCGCTGTTCGCCGTCGAGGTGGCCCTGTACCGGCTCGTCGAGAGCTGGGGTCTGCGGCCGGACTTCCTCTCCGGTCACTCCATCGGTGAGATCGCCGCCGCGCATGTGGCGGGTGTGTTCTCCCTCGACGACGCCTGTGCGCTCGTCGCCGCCCGGGGCCGCCTGATGCAGGCGCTGCCGTCCGGTGGTGCGATGATCGCCGTCCAGGCTGCGGAGGACGAGGTCCTGCCGCTCCTCGCCGGAGCCGACCGCGTCGGCATCGCCGCGGTCAACGGCCCGGAGTCGGTGGTCATCGCCGGTGACGAGGACGAGGCCACCGCGATCGCCGCGGTCTTCGAGGCGCGGGGCCGCAAGACCAAGCGCCTCACCGTCAGCCACGCCTTCCACTCCCCGCTCATGGACGGCATGCTGGGCGACTTCCGCAAGGTCGTCGAGGGGCTCGCCTTCGCGGCGCCCCGCATCCCGGTCGTGTCCAACCTGACCGGTGCGCCGGTCTCCGACGAGATGGGGTCGGCGGACTTCTGGGTCCGGCACGTCCGCGAAGCCGTCCGCTTCCTCGACGGGGTGCGGGCGCTGGAGGCCGCGGGCGTGACCGCCTACGTCGAACTCGGGCCGGACGGTGTCCTGTCCGCGCTCGCCCGGGAATGCCTCACCGGCGACACCGCTGACACCGTCTTCGTCCCCGCCCTGCGCAAGGGCCGCCCCGAGGACCTCGCCACCGCCCTGGCGCTGGTCCACGTCCACGGCGTCGCCGTGGACTGGGACGCGTACTACGCCGGTACCGGTGCCCGCCGCGTCGACCTGCCGACCTACGCCTTCCAGCGGACGCGCTACTGGCTGGAGGAGGCCGCCCGCCCGGCGTCCGCCGAGGCCGCTGCCGCGGCCGGCGGTGCGGTCGACGCCGCCTTCTGGGCTGCCGTCGACAACGAGGACCTCACCGCCCTCACCGCCACCCTGGAGATCGACGCCGACCGCCCGCTGAGCGACCTGCTCCCGGCGCTGTCCGCCTGGCGGCGCCGCAGCGCGGAGCGCTCGGTCGTCGACGGCTGGCGCTACGCCGTCACCTGGAAGCCGCTCGGCGACCCGCAGACGGCCGCGCGCCCCTCGGGCACCTGGCTCGTCGTCACCACCGTCCCCGCCGGGCCCGGTTCCGCACTCCCCGGGATCGCGGACGCCCTCCGGGCGCAGGGCGTCGACGTACGCGAGGTCGTCCTGGAGGCGGCCACGGCCGACCGTGCCGCCGTGGCCGACCTGCTGGGCACCGCGCTCGCCGGTGACCAGGCCGACGGCGTGGTGTCGCTGCTGGCCTTCGCCGAGGCCCCGCACCCGGCGCACCCGGCCGCACCGGCCGGGCTGCTCCTGACCGGGGCGCTCGTCCAGGCCCTCGGGGACGCCGGGGTCGACGCACCGCTGTGGTGCGTCACGGCCGGGGCTGTCGCGACCGGACCCGCCGACCGGGTACGCAGCGCCGCGCAGGCACAGATCTGGGGATTCGGCCGGGTCGTCGCCCTGGAGCACCCGGATCGCTGGGGCGGTCTCGTGGACCTGCCCGCCGGCGCGGACGGCCGGGCGCTGGAGCGGCTGCTGGCCGTGCTCGGCGCGACGGACACCGCGTCCGGATCCGGGTCCGCGTCCGGGTCCGCGTACGAGGACCAGGTCGCCGTACGGTCCGCCGGGCTCCTCGCCCGCCGGATCGGCCACGCCGCCCCGGCGGCGGAGGACCGCGCCCCCTGGCGGCCCCGCGGAACCGTCCTGATCACCGGCGGCACGGGTGCGCTCGGCGCGCACGTGGCCCGCTGGCTCGCCGCGCACGGCGCCGAGCACCTCGTCCTGGCGGGCCGCCGCGGGCCGCGGGCCGAGGGCGTCGACGCGCTGATCGCCGAGCTCGCCGCCCTCGGAGCCCGGGCCACGGCCGTCGCCTGCGACGTCACCGACCGCGAGTCCCTCCGTACGCTCCTCGCCTCCCTCGGCGAGGACGGCTCCGGCCCGGCCCTGACCGCCGTGTTCCACACTGCGGGCGTCGGCCAGTACGCCCCGCTCGCCGAGAGCGGCCCCGGCGACCTCGCGGCGGTCCTCGCCGCCAAGGTCACCGGCGCCGAGCACCTCGACGAACTGCTCGGTGACGCGGAGCTGGACGCCTTCGTCCTGTTCTCCTCCATCGCCGGCGTCTGGGGCAGCGGCGGTCAGGCCGCCTACGCGGCGGCCAACGCCCACCTCGACGCCCTGGCCCAGCAGCGTCGCGACCGCGGTCTCAACGCCACGGCCGTGGCCTGGGGCCCGTGGGGCGAGGGCGGGCTCGTCGCCGACGAGGAGGCGGCGGAGCAGCTGCGCCGCCGCGGCCTGCCGGTCATGGACCCCGAGCGGTCGATCGCCGCCCTCCAGCGGGCCCTCGACACCGGGGACACGACGGTGACCGTCGCCGACGTCGGCTGGGACATCTTCGCCCCGGCGTTCACCGCGGCCCGTCCGCGCCCGCTGATCGCCGACCTCCCCGAGGTACGGCGCGCACTGGCCGCCGGGCAGCCGGAGCACGGCTCCGGGACGGGCGGCGACGCCGGTACCGGGGCCGGACCGGAGCGGCTCCTCGCCGAGTTGCGGGGCATGACCCCCGACGAAGCCGAACGGACCCTGCTCGGCCTGGTCCGCGAGCACGTCGCCGCGGTCCTCGGCCACGACGGGGCCGCCACGGTCGCCGCGGGCCGCGCCTTCAAGGATCTCGGCTTCGACTCGCTCGCCGCGGTCGACCTGCGCACCCGGCTCGGCTCCGCCACCGGACTGCGCCTGCCCGCGAGTCTCGTCTTCGACCACCCCACCCCGGCCGCCCTGGCCGCCCACCTCCGCGGCGAACTACTCGGCGAGGACACCGCGCCCGCGCTCCCGGCGATCACGGAGATCGACAAGCTGGAGATCCTCCTCTCGTCGGTCCCCGAGGACGACGCCGCCGAACGCACCCGCGTCACGGCACGGCTCGAAACGCTCCTGGCGAACTGGACCAGGACCGACCGTGCCGCGCAGGCCGCGGAGGACGAGGAATCCGCCATCGAATCGGCGTCCGCCGAAGACCTCTTCGACATCATCAACAACGAATTCGGAAAAGCCTGATCTTGATGCCCGATCCGATGACCGCAAGCAAGTCGCATTTCTCCAGGAGGTGACGTTCCAGTGGCCGGCGCGAACGAAGAAAAGCTTCTCGAAAACCTGAAGTGGATGACCACGGAGCTGCGGCGGACCCGCCGCCGTCTCCAGGAGGTCGAGCAGGACGCCCACGAACCCCTCGCGATCGTCGCGATGAGCTGCCGCTTCCCCGGCGGCGTCCGGTCCCCCGAGGACCTGTGGCGGCTGGTCGACGGCGGCGGTGACGCCATCACCGGCTTCCCCGAGGACCGCGGCTGGGACATCGGCTCCCTCGCCGACCCCGACCCCGACCGCAAGGGCACCTTCTACAACACAGGCGGCGGATTCCTCGCCGAGGCCGCTGCGTTCGACCCCGGGTTCTTCGGCATATCGCCGCGCGAAGCCCTCGCGATGGACCCGCAGCAGCGCCAGATCCTCGAAGCCTCCTGGGAGGTATTCGAGCGCGCCGGAATCGACCCCGCGTCCGTGCGCGGCAGCCGTACCGGCGTCTACATCGGCGCCGGAGCCATGGGGTACGGGGCCGACCTGCGGGAGGTTCCCGAAGGACTCGAAGGGCTGCTGCTGACCGGCGGCGCGACCAGCGTGCTGTCCGGCCGCGTCTCCTACGTCCTCGGCCTGGAAGGCCCGGCCGCCACCATCGACACGGCCTGCTCCTCCTCCCTGGTCGCCCTGCACCTCGCCGGGCAGTCCCTGCGGCAGCGCGAGTGCTCGCTCGCCCTGGTCGGTGGCGTCTGCGTGATGCCCACCCCGGACGTCTTCGTCGAGTTCAGCCGCCAGCGCGGCCTCGCCGCCGACGGCCGCTGCAAGTCCTTCGCCGCCGCCGCCGACGGCACCGGCTGGTCCGAGGGCGTCGGCGTCCTGCTCGTGGAACGGCTCTCCGACGCCCGCCGCAACGGCCACCCGGTGCTCGCGGTGGTCCGGGGTTCGGCCGTCAACCAGGACGGCGCGAGCAACGGCCTCACCGCCCCCAACGGGCCCTCCCAGCAGCGCGTCATCCGCCAGGCCCTGGAGAGCGCCCGCCTCTCGGCCGCCGAGATCGACGTCGTGGAGGCCCACGGCACCGGCACGACGCTGGGCGACCCCATCGAGGCCCAGGCGCTGCTGGCCACGTACGGGCAGGAGCGCCCGGAGGGCCGGCCGCTGCGCCTGGGATCGCTGAAGTCCAACCTCGGCCACACCCAGGCCGCCGCGGGCGTCGCCGGCATCATCAAGATGGTCATGGCGATGCAGCACGGGGTGCTGCCCAAGACCCTGCACGTCGACGAGCCGACCCCCGACGTCGACTGGTCCGCCGGAGCCGTCTCGCTGCTCACCGAGGCCATGGCCTGGCCCGAGACCGGTGCCCCGCGCCGCGCGGCCGTCTCCGCCTTCGGCGTCAGCGGCACCAACGCCCACACGATCATCGAGCAGGCACCGCCGCAGGAGGTCCCCGAGGGCGAGGAGGCCGCCCCGGCCCCCGCCCCGGTCCGGCCCGCCCTGCTGCCCTGGACGCTGTCCGGCCGCAGCGCCGCCGCCCTCCGAGCCCAGGCCGCACGGCTGATCGCCGCCCGGAGCGGGGCGGCCGCCGGATCCTGCGCCCTGGACCTCGGCCACTCCCTGGCCACCACGCGCGCCGTCCTGGAGCACCGGGCTGTCCTCCTCGGCCGTACCGACGCCGACCTCGACGGCGCCCTCGCGGCGCTGGCCGCGGGGGAGGAGGCCGCGGGCCTGGTCACGGACACCGTGGCCGAGGGCCGGACGGCGTTCCTCTTCACCGGTCAGGGCAGCCAGCGCCTCGGGATGGGGCGCGAGCTGTACGCCGCCTTCCCGGCGTTCGCGGCCGCCCTGGATGCGGTGTGTGCGGGGATGAGCCTGGAACTGCCCCTGAAGGAAGTGCTGTTCGGCGACGATGCGGCCGTCCTGGACCGTACGCAGTACGCGCAGCCCGCGCTGTTCGCGGTCGAGGTGGCGCTGTACCGGCTCGTGGAAAGCTGGGGCCTGACGCCGGACTTCCTCGCCGGTCACTCCATCGGTGAGATCGCGGCCGCGCATGTGGCGGGTGTCTTCTCGCTGGAGGACGCGTGTGCGCTGGTTGCCGCGCGGGGTCGTCTGATGCAGGCGCTGCCGTCGGGCGGTGTGATGATCGCGGTGCAGGCGTCGGAGGACGAGGTCCTGCCGCTGCTGACCGACCGCGTCGGCATCGCTGCCGTCAACGGCCCGCGGTCGGTGGTCATTTCCGGGGACGAGGACGCCGCGCTGGCCGTGGTGGCTTCGTTCGCCGACCGCAAGACCAAGCGGCTGACGGTCAGTCACGCCTTCCACTCGCCCCACATGGACGGCATGCTCGACGCCTTCCGTGAGGTGGCCGAGTCCCTGACGTACGCCGCCCCGCGCATTCCGGTGGTGTCGAACCTGACCGGTGCGCGCGTCACCGACGAGATGGGCTCGGCCGAGTTCTGGGTCCGCCACGTCCGGGAGGCCGTCCGCTTCCTTGACGGCGTCCGGGCCCTGGAAGCCGCGGGCGTGACGACGTACCTCGAACTCGGGCCCGGCGGCGTCCTGTCGGCCCTCGCCCAGGACTGCGTCACCAACGACGGTGCCGCCTTCGTCCCCGCCCTGCGCGACGGACGCCCCGAGCCCGAGACAGCCCTTGCCGCCCTCGCCCGGGCCCACGCCCGCGGCGCAGCCGTCGACTGGAGCGCGTACTACGCGGGCACCGGCGCCCGCCGCGTCGACCTGCCCACGTACGCCTTCCAGCACGAGCGCTACTGGCTGGAGCCCGGCACCGCCGCGGCCGGTGACCTCGGTGTCGCCGGACTCGACCCCGCGGGCCACCCGCTGCTCGGCGCCGCCGTCACCCTCGCCGGGTCCGGCCGCGTCCTGTGCACCGGCCGGCTCTCGGTGCGCACCCAGCCCTGGCTGGCCGAGCACACCCTGTCCGGTACGGCCGTCCTGGCCGGTGCCGCCTTCGTAGAGCTCGCCGTCCGTGCGGGCGACCAGGCCGGCTGCGGGCACATCGAGGAGCTGACGCTCGACGCCCCGCTCGCGCTGCCCGCCGACGGTGGCGTACGGATCCAGGTGCTCGTGGAGGAGCCGGACGCGGGGGGCCGCCGCGCCTTCACCGTGTCCGCCCGTCCCGACGGCGCTCCCACCGAGGACGGTACGTGGACCTGCCACGCCCGCGGTGTCCTGCGCCCCGGCGCCCCCGCCCCGCAGGCAGCCCCCGCCGACCTGGCCCAGTGGCCGCCCGCCGGGGCCGAAGCCGTCGACCTCGGCCGCCTCTACGCCGAGGCCGCAGACGAGGCCGACGCGGACGGCCAGGCCCCCGGTCCGCAGCGCGGCCCGCTCTTCCGGGCCGTGGAGGCGGCCTGGCACCGCGACGGCGCCTACTACGCCCAGGTGCGCCTTCCCGAGGGCGCCCCGCAGGGGGACGCCTTCGGCCTGCACCCGGTGCTGCTGGACGCCGCCGCGTACGCCGCGGCCCTCCTGGCCGACCCGGACGCCGGTACCCCGGCCGCGGGCACCGCCCCCGGCAGCGTCTGGTCCGACGTCGCCCTGCACGCCGCCGGCGCCGGAGCCCTGCGCGTGAGCATACGGCCCGCCGCCGACGGCACCGTCGCCCTGGACCTCGCCGACGA
>NZ_JBFAJR010000056.1:0-34951 GCF_040655295.1 Streptomyces sp. NPDC050448
CGACTGGGCCGGGGTTCTGCCCGCCGGAGCGGCGTCCGCCCGCATCGACCTGCCGACGTACGCCTTCGAGCACCGGCACTACTGGCTCCAGCCGGCCGCCTCCGCGACCGACGCGGCATCGCTGGGACTCGCCGGGGCCGGTCACCCGCTGCTGGGCGCGGTCGTCGGCATGCCGAACTCGGCCGGCCTCATGGCCACGTCGAGCTGGTCGCTCCGGTCGCAGCCCTGGCTCGTGGACCACCAGGTGTCCGATGCCGTCGTGGTACCGAACGCGGCCCTGGTCGAGATGTCCATCCGGCTCGGCGACCTGGCCGCCGCTCCCGTACTCGACGTACTGACCGTCGACATGCCGGTGGTGCTGCCGCAGCGGGGCAGCCGCAGCATCCAGGTGATCGTCGGCGAGCCCGATGAGGCGGGACGGCGGTCGGTGGAGATCTTCTCCCGCGCCGCGGACGCCCCGCTGGACGCGCAGTGGACGCGGCACGCGCACGGCGCGCTGGCTCCCGCCGGCGCCACCGTGACCTCCGCGAACGACGGGCCCCTCACCGAAGTGGCCCTCGACGGCTCCGCTCTCCGTGACGCCGCCCGTTACGGGGTGCACCCCGCGCTGCTGGACGCCGCCGTCCGTACGGTCGTCCCCGACGGCATGCTCCCGTCCGTGTGGACCGGGGTGTCCCTGCTGGCCTCCGGCGCTGGCGCTCTGCAGGTGCGTCCGGGCGGGACGTCCGCGGAGGGAACCGGTCTGCAGCTGACCGACCCCACGGGGCAGCCCGTCATGACCGTCGACGCGGTACGCGGAACTCCGTTCTCCCCCGAACAGGCAGGGATCGCCGGTGCGTTGCCGCACGATGCCCTGTTCCGCGTCGAGTGGACCGAGTGTGCACTTCCCGCCCAGGACCGCTCCCTCGGCATCGTGACCGTCGCGACCGGCGAGGACGTCGCCGCTTCGGCCCGCTCGGCCACGTCGATTCCCGACGTCCTGCTGTACGAAGCCGAGGCTGAGGCGCAGGCCGCGGGCGCGGCGGACGCCGACCCCCGCGCATCGGTCAACGCGGCACTGGCCGTACTCCAGGCCTGGCTGGCAGAGCCCGCCCTGGCCGAGACCCGGCTCGCCGTGGTCACTGGGGACTGCGCCGGACTCGACGCCGCCGCGGTGTGGGGCCTGGTCCGCTCGGCCCAGTCGGAGCATCCGGACCGGATCGTACTGGCGGACCTCGACGACGTCTCCCGGTCAGCTCTGCCGGCCGTGGTGCTGAGCGGCGAACCGCAGATGAGGGTGCGGGAGGGCGTCGCGGAGGTGCCCCGGCTGATCCGCGTGGCCGGGTCGACGGACGGGTCGCTGCCCGAAGCCGGGCAGATCCCGCGTCCGCTCGACCCCGAAGGCACCGTACTGATCACCGGCGGCACCGGAACGCTCGGTGCCATGACGGCCCGGCACCTGGTCACCGCGTACGGCATCCGGCACCTGGTCCTGGCCGGCCGCCGCGGCCACGCCCCGGAACTCCACGACGAGCTGACCGCGATGGGGGCGTCCGTCACCATCGCCGCCTGCGACACGGCGGACCGGGCCCAACTCGAGGCGCTCCTGCGGGCGATACCGGCCGAGCACCCGCTCACCGCCGTGGTGCACTCCGCCGGGGTCCTGGACGACGGGGTGCTCACCGAGCTGACCCCGGAACGCGTCGACACCGTGCTGCGGCCGAAGGCGGACGCGGCGTTCCACCTGCACGAGCTCACCCGCGACCTGGACCTCTCCGCGTTCGTGCTGTTCTCCTCGGCCGCGGGCGTGCTGGGCAACCCCGGGCAGGCCAACTACGCCGCGGCCAACGCCTATCTGGACGCCTTGGCGCGACACCGGCGCGGCCTCGGTCTGCCGGCCGTCTCCCTCGCCTGGGGCTACTGGGCGACGGTCAGCGGCATGACCGAGCACCTGGGCGCCGCAGACCTGCGACGCAACCGGCGCATCGGCATGATCGGGCTCTCCGCGAGCGAGGGGATGGCCCTGCTGGACGCTGCCCTGGCCGCCGACGCGGGCACCGCCGACACGCTGGTGGCGGCGAAGTTCGACCTGTCCGCCCTGCGGGCGGCCGCGGCCGAGGCTCCGGTCCCGCCGCTGCTGCGGGGTCTGGCCCCGTCGCCGCGACCGGCGGCCCGGGCTGCCGCTCCCTCCGGGCCCGAGTCGCTGAGGGAGCGCCTCGCCGGTCTGGGTGATGCCGAGCAGACCGGGGCCCTGCTCGAACTGGTCCGGCGGCACGCCGCCGAGGTGCTCGGGCACACCACCGCCGATGCCGTCCACGCGGGCCGGACCTTCAAGGAGGCCGGATTCGACTCGCTGACCGCGGTGGAGCTGCGGAACCGGCTGGCCATCGCGACCGGGCTGACCCTCTCCCCGGCGATGATCTTCGACTATCCGAAGCCGACGGCGCTCGCCGAGCGCCTGCGCGCCAAGCTCTTCGGCGGTACGCCGCACCGTCCGGCTGAGCCCGGGGCGCCCGCCGGGACGACCGACGAGCCGATCGCGATCGTGGCGATGGCGTGCCGCTTCCCGGCCGGCGTGCACAGCCCCGAGGACCTGTGGCGGGTCGTGGCCGACGGGGTCGATGTCGTCACCGAGTTCCCCGACGACCGCGGCTGGGACACCGAGCGGGTCTTCAACGCCGATCCCGACCACGCCGGCACCACCTACGTACGCCATGGCGCCTTCCTCGATGACGCCGCCGGGTTCGACGCCGCGTTCTTCGGCATCTCGCCGAACGAGGCGCTGGCGATGGACCCGCAGCAGCGACTGCTGCTGGAGACGTCCTGGGAGGCGTTCGAACGGGCCGCGATCGACCCGACGACGCTGGCGGGCGAGGACGTCGGCGTCTTCGTCGGGGTCAACAGCCATGATTACAGCGTGCGGATGCACCAGGCGTCCGGCGTCGAGGGATTCCGCCTCACCGGCGGTTCGGGCAGCGTCACCTCCGGTCGTATCGCCTACCACTTCGGATTCGAGGGCCCCGCCCTCACGGTCGACACGGCGTGCTCCTCCTCCCTGGTGGCACTGCACCTGGCGGCGCAGGCGCTGAACCGGGGCGAGTGCTCCATGGCGCTGGCCGGCGGCGTGATGGTGATGGGCACCGTGGAGACCTTCGTCGAGTTCTCCCGGCAGCGCGGACTGGCCCCCGACGGCCGGTGCAAGGCGTTCGCGGACGGCGCGGACGGCACCGGCTGGTCCGAGGGCGCGGGGCTGCTGCTGGTGGAGCGGCTGTCGGACGCCCGTCGCCGCGGCCATCAGGTGCTGGCCGTGGTCCGCGGGTCCGCGGTCAACCAGGACGGCGCCTCGAACGGTCTGACGGCACCGAACGGTCCGGCGCAGCAGCGGGTGATCCGCAAGGCCCTGGCCCATGCCGGCCTCGGCACATCGGATGTGGACGCCGTAGAGGCCCACGGCACCGGTACGACGCTCGGCGACCCGATCGAGGCGGAGGCGCTTCTGGCGACCTACGGCCAGGACCGGCAGGCCGACCGGCCGCTGTGGCTCGGGTCCGTGAAGTCGAACATCGGGCACACCCAGGGGGCGGCGGGTGTCGCAGGCGTGATCAAGATGGTCATGGCCATGCGGCACGGCGTCCTCCCCAGGACGCTGCACGTGGACCGTCCGTCGTCCCACGTCGACTGGTCCGCGGGCGCCGTGGAACTGCTGACCGAGGCCCGCGACTGGCCGCGGAGCGGCCGGCCCCGCCGGGCCGGAGTGTCCTCCTTCGGCATCGGCGGCACCAACGCGCACGTCGTCATCGAAGAGGCCCCCGATCAGCCGGCGACTCCCGCGCCGCAGCCCGGGCCGGAGCCGGCAGGCGTCCTGGTACCGGTGCCCGTGTCGGCGCGGACGCCGGCCGGACTGCGCGGCCAGGCCGACCGGCTCGCCCGGTTCTTCGACGACCGGCCCGACGTACGCCTCACCGATGCCGCCCATGCGCTCGCCACCGCGCGTGCCCAACTCGACCACCGCGCTGTCGTCCTGGCGTCCGACAGGGAACAACTCTCCACCGGACTGAGCGCCTTCGGGCGCGGTGAAGCGAGCCCCGCCGTCGTCTCCGGCACCCCGACCACGGGCAAACTGGCCATCCTCTTCACCGGTCAGGGCAGCCAGTGGGCGGGCATGGGCCGCGAACTCGCGCAGACCTACCCGGTCTTCCGCGAGGCCTTCGCCGCCGCGTGCGCCGCCGTGGAAGAGCATCTGCGCGAGCACTCGGAGCGCCCGCTGCGCGACGTGGTGTTCGCCGCGCCGGGATCGCCCGACAGCGAACTGCTCGACCAGACCATGTACACGCAAGGCGCCCTGTTCGCCTTGGAGACCGCGCTGTTCCGGCTCTTCGAGTCCTGGGGGGTGCGACCGGATCTCGTCGCGGGCCACTCGATCGGAGAGATCACCGCCGCGCACGTCTCCGGAGTGCTGGGACTGGCCGAAGCGGGCAAACTGATCGCCGCCCGCGGCCGGTTGATGCAGGCCCTGCCCGAAGGCGGTGCGATGGTCGCCGTCCAGGCCACCGAGGCCGACGTCGCCCCCCTGCTGGCCCAGGCGCACGGTGTGGTCTGCGTCGCGGCGGTGAACGGCCCCGAATCGCTGGTGCTCTCCGGCGCCGAAGACGCCGTGCTCGCCATCGCCGGCGAACTGGCGAGCCGCGGCCGCAAGACGCGGAGGCTGCCGGTCAGCCACGCCTTCCACTCTGCGCTCATGGAGCCCATGCTCGACGAGTTCCGTACGGTCCTGGAGAGCCTGTCGTACCGGCCGGGTGTCCTTCCCGTCGTCTCCACACTGACCGGCGGCCTCGCCCGGCCCGGGGAGCTGTGCATCCCCGAATACTGGGTCGACGAGGCGCGGAACGCGGTGCGGTTCGGCGATGCCGTCATCTCGCTGCGCGACTGTGGAGCGACGACGTTCCTCGAGCTGGGCCCGGGAGGGGTCCTCGCCGCGATGGCGCTCGGCTCCCTCGGCGCACAGGAGCAGAGCTGCATCGCCACCCTGCGCAAGGAGGGCACGGAGGCCGCCGGCGTCCTGACCGCGCTCGCGGAACTGCACGTACGCGGTGTGACCGTGGACTGGGCGGCCGTTCTCGGCGGGCCGGCCACGGCGGCCGGGGCCGACCTGCCCACCTACGCGTTCCAGCACCAGCGGTACTGGGTCGAGTCCGACGAGACCGCGAGGGGCGGTGCGGAAGCGCTCGGCACCGCCGGCGCCCGGCACCCGCTGCTCGGCACCGTCATCGAAGTGCCGGGCGACGACGGCAACAGCGGCGTCGTGCTCACCGGGCGGCTGTCGCCGCGAAGCCGCGGCCGGCTCCCCGGCGCGACGGCGACGGACGGCGCCACGAGGATTCCGGCCGCCGTACTCCTGGAGATGATCGTCAGGGCCGGCAACGAGGTGGAATGCGGAAGCCTCGAACAGGTCGTCGTCGAGGTGCCTTTGACGGTGCCGGAGCACGGCCACGCCCAGATACGGGTGTCGGTGGACGGCCCGGGCCCGGACGGACGCCGCCGCGCCGCCGTCTACGGCCGGCCCCTCGACCCGGAGCAAGGGCCCTGGACGTGCCACGCACGAGCAGTGCTGGTCCCCGGAATGCCGCAGTCGTCCTTCGACCTGCGGACCTGGCCGCTGCCCGCAGACGGTGACGCACTCCTCCCGGGGGCGCACCGTGTGTGGCAGCAGGGCGGACAGACCTTCGCGGAGATCGCCCTCCCGGCCGAACTGGCCGATGAGGCTGCCGAGTTCACCCTGCACCCGGTGCTCGTCGACACCGCGCTGCGCGTCCTGGACGCCGGCATCGCCGCGGACCCGGCCACGGGCGGCGAAGACCACCGCGACCGCGACCTGTCCGACTGCACCGGCTTGGCGGTGTACGCGGAAGGCGCCGCCTCACTGCGGCTGCGGATCACGCCGACGCGGGACGGCCGCCATCTGCTGGAGCTCGCGGACTCGGCCGGCGACCCCGTCGCGGTCCTCGGCCCGTTGACCCTGGGCCCCCTGCCCGGAGCCGGCGCCGAAGAGCCCGTTGCGACGGACGGGCACGGCGCCTCCGCTGCCGATGAGCACACGCCGTCCGGGGCCCTCACCCGCCGCGTGGTGTCGCGGAGCGAAGGGGCCGGCGACGCGATCGCCGGCCGGCTGGCCGGGCTGTCAGCCGCGGAGCAGCACCGTGTGGTGATGGACATGGTCCGGGAGAGCACCGCACTCGTGCTCGGCCACCGCGAGTCGGACGGGTTCGACGAGGACCAGTCCTTCAAGAGCCTTGGATTCGACTCCCTCAGCGCGGTCAAGCTCTGCAACCGCCTGCGCGACTTCACCGGGGTGGACCTGCCCAGCACGCTGGTCTTCGACTATCCGACACTCACCCTTCTCACGGCCCACCTTCGGGAGGAACTGCTCGGCGAGTACCAAGCGGTGCCCGCCACGACCACGGCGGCGCCATCGGTTTCCGACGAGCCGATCGCGATCGTCGCCATGAGCACGCGGCTGCCGGGCGGAGCGGACAGTCCCGAGGAGCTGTGGAAGCTGGTGGTGGAGCAGCGGGACGCGGTGTCCGGCTTCCCGCTCGACCGCGACTGGGATCTCGAGGGGCTGTACCACCCGGACCCGGACCACCCGGGTACCAGCTACACCCGCTCGGGCGGGTTCCTCCACGAGGCCGCGCAGTTCGACGCCGGGCTCTTCGGGATCTCCCCGCGTGAGGCGCTGGCGATGGATCCGCAGCAGCGCCTGCTGCTGGAGACCTCCTGGGAGGCGCTGGAGCGGGCGGGCATCGACCCGCTGTCCGCCAAGGGCAGTGACATCGGCGTCTTCACCGGAATCGTCCACCACGACTATGTGTCCCGGCTCCGCCAGGTGCCCGAAGAGGTCCAGGGCTATCTCATGACCGGTACGGCGGCGAGTGTGGCCTCGGGCCGCGTGTCGTACGTGTTCGGCTTCGAGGGTCCGGCGGTCACGGTGGACACGGCGTGCTCGTCGTCCCTGGTGGCCATTCACCTGGCCGCACAGGCGCTGCGGCAGGGCGAGTGCTCCTTGGCGCTCGCCGGCGGCGCGACGGTGATGGCCAGTCCGGACGCCTTCATGGAGTTCTCGCGGCAGCGCGGCCTGTCCGCCGACGGCCGGTGCAAGGCGTTCTCCTCGGCGGCCGACGGCACGGGCTGGGCCGAGGGCGTCGGTGTGGTGGTGCTGGAGCGGCTTTCGGTGGCGCGCGAGCGCGGGCACCGGGTCCTGGCGGTCCTGCGCGGCAGCGCCGTCAACCAGGACGGCGCGTCGAACGGCCTGACCGCGCCGAACGGTCCCTCGCAGCAGCGGGTGATCCGCAAGGCGCTGGACACGGCGGGACTCACTCCGGCGGACGTCGACGTCGTCGAGGCGCACGGGACCGGCACGGCCCTGGGCGACCCGATCGAGGCGCAGGCACTGCTGGCCACGTACGGGCGGGACCGGGATCCGCAGCAGCCGCTGTGGCTCGGCTCGCTGAAGTCGAACATCGGTCATGCGCAGGCGGCTGCCGGTGTGGCCGGTGTGATCAAGATGGTCATGGCCATGCAGCACGGCGTCATGCCCGCCACGCTCCATGTGGACGAGCCCACGCCTCAGGTCGACTGGTCCGCGGGCGCGGTGGAGCTGCTGACCGAGGCACGCGAGTGGACGCGCAACGGCCATCCGCGCCGGGCCGCGGTCTCCTCGTTCGGGGCCAGCGGGACGAATGCGCACCTGATCCTGGAGGAGGCGCCGCCGCAGGAGGCGGAGCCCGTCTCGGACGAAGCAGCGCCCACTGGTGTGGTGCCGTTGGTGGTGTCGGCGCGGAGCGCCGGTTCCCTGGCCGGTCAGGCCGGGCGGCTGGCGGCGTTCGTCGAGGGCGCCGACGGTGTGTCGCTGCCGGGAGTGGCCGGGGCGCTGGTGTCGGGCCGGGCGGTGCTGGGCGAGCGTGCGGTCGTGGTGGCCGGCTCGGACGAGGAGGCGCTGGCAGGACTGCAGGCGCTGGTCCGGGGCGAGAGCGCGCCTGGTGTCGTGTCCGGCAGTGCCGGTTCGGGCAAGCCGGGCAAGGTCGTGTGGGTGTTCCCCGGCCAGGGCTCGCAGTGGGCCGGCATGGGCAGGGAGCTGCTCGACTCCTCGCCGGTCTTCGCCGAGCGGATCGCGGAATGTGCTGCCGCTCTGGAGCGGTGGGTGGACTGGTCGCTGATCGACGTCCTGCGCGGCGAGACCGAGCCCGAGCTCATGGAGCGGGTCGACGTCCTGCAGCCGGCCAGCTTCGCCGTGATGGTGGGCCTGGCGGCGGTATGGGCCTCGGCCGGAGTCAAGCCGGGCGCGGTGCTCGGCCACTCCCAGGGTGAGATCGCCGCTGCCTGCGTCGCGGGGGCCCTGTCCCTCGACGATGCGGCGCGTGTGGTGGCGCTGCGCAGCCAGGTCATCGCGAAGGAGCTGGCGGGCCGTGGCGGTATGGCGTCGGTCGCGCTGAGCGCCGACGACGCGGTCGCGCGGCTGGAGCCGTGGGCGGACCGGGTCGAGGTGGCCGCGGTCAACGGCCCGTCCTCCGTGGTGATCGCCGGTGACGCCGAGGCGCTGGACGAGGCGCTGGACGCGCTGTCCGGTGACGGTGTCCGGGTACGGCGGGTCGCGGTGGACTACGCCTCGCACACCCGGCACGTGGAGGACGTTCGCGACACGCTCGCCGAGGCACTGGCCGGGATCGACGCCCAGGCGCCGAAGGTGCCGTTCTACTCCACCGCGACCGGCGGTTGGGTGGCGGAAGCCGACGTCCTGGACGGCGGGTACTGGTACCAGAACCTGCGGGGCCAGGTGGGCTTCGGTCCGGCCGTGGCCGACCTGATGGGTCAGGGCCACGGGGTGTTCGTGGAGGTCAGTGCCCACCCGGTGCTGGTCCAGCCGATCACCGAGACCGCCGACGACACCGGGACCGACGCGGTGGTGACGGGTTCGCTGCGGCGCGAGGACGGCGGCCTGCGGCGGCTGTTCGCCTCGATGGCCGAGCTGTTCGTCCGCGGTGTGGCCGTGGACTGGACCGGCGTCCTCCCGCAGACGGAGACGTCCCGGCGAGTGGACCTGCCGACCTACGCGTTCGACCACCAGCGCTACTGGCTGCAGGAGGCGGAAGCGGCCACCGAGGCCGCCGACGCGGCCGAAGGCGCTGACTCCGACTTCTGGGCCGCAGTCGAGCGAGCCGATCTGGACTCCCTCGGCGAGTTGCTGGAGATGGCGTCGACCGACCAGCGCAGCGCCCTGGACACCGTCGTCCCCGCACTGGCGGAATGGCGGGGCAAGCGCCGCGAGCGGTCGACGGCGGAGAAGCTGCGCTACCACGTCACCTGGCAGCCGCTCGAGCGCGAAGCAGCGGGCGTACCCGGTGGCCGCTGGCTGGTCGTCGTACCGTCCGCACGTCCGGACGGCAGTGCGACCGGCGCCCTCCTGGAGGAGCTGACCGGTCTCGGACTGGGCACTGTCCTGCTGGAGGTCGGTGAGCCCGACCGTACGCGGGAGGGGCTCGCCAAGCGGCTGACCGGCGTCCTGGCCGAACACGACCTCACCGGAGTGCTGTCCCTGCTGGCCCTGGACGAGCGGACGGGCAGCGGTCTGCAGGACCCGACCGCGGTCACGGCGTCGACGCTCGCGCTGATCCAGGCCCTGGGGGACAACAACGCCACCCAGCCGCTGTGGTGCCTGACCAGGGGCGCGGTGAACATCGGCATCCACGACACCCTCACCTCACCGGTGCAGGCGTCGCTGTGGGGCCTCGGCCGCGCCGCCGCGCTGGAACGGCTCGACCGGTGGGGCGGACTGGTCGACCTGCCTGCCGTGAGCGACCCGCGTACGGCCCAGTACCTGCTCGGAGTGCTGAACTCCGCTGCCGACGAGGACCAGCTCGCGGTCCGGCGATCGGGTGTGTACACCCGGCGCCTGGTGCGCAAGCCCGTCCCGGAGTCCACCGGCGACGCCGGCTGGCAGCCCCGGGGCACGGTCCTGGTGACCGGCGGCGCCGAGGGACTGGGCAAGCACGTCGCGGTCTGGCTCGCGCAGGCCGGTGTCGACCGGCTCATCGTCACCACGACCGCGCAGGCATCAGACGCGATCGTGTCGGACCTGCGGGCCGAACTGGCCGGGCTGGGCGTCGCCACCACGGTGAAGTCGTGCGAAGACTCCGACCGGGACGCGATCGTGCAGCTGGTCTCCGAGGCGGCCGCGGAGCAGCCGGTCACGGCCGTGGTGCACGCCGCCGATGTCACGCAGACCAGCTCCATCGACGACACCGGAGTGCAGGACCTGGCCGGGGTGTTCGCGGCCAAGGTGGACACCGCGGTGTGGCTGGACGAGCTGTTCGAGGACACCCCGCTCGACGCGTTCGTGGTCTTCTCCTCGATCGCGGGTGTGTGGGGCGGCGGCGGCCAGGGTCCGTCCGGAGCGGCCAACGCCGTCCTCGACGCCCTGATCGAGTGGCGTCGCGCCCGTGGACAGAGGGCGACGTCGATCGCCTGGGGAGCCCTCGACCAGATCGGCGTGGGCATGGACGAGGCCGCCCTCGCCCAGCTCCGGCGCCGTGGCGTCCTTCCCGTGCCGCCCAGGCTGGCGGTCACCGCGATGGTGCAGGCGGTACAGGGCAACGAGAAGTTCGTGGCGGTGGCAGACATGGACTGGGGGGCCTTCATCCCCGCGTTCACCTCGGTCCGCACCAGCCCCCTGTTCGCCGACCTGCCCGAGGCGAAGAAGGCCCTCCAGGCCTTGCAGGGCGACGGCGAGAACAGCGACGCCGCCACGTCCCTCGCGGACTCCCTGCGGGCGGTCTCGGACACCGAACAGGACCGCATCCTGCTCCGGCTGGTCCGCGGACACGCCTCGACGGTCCTCGGCCACAGCGGCGCGGAGGGCATCGGCCCGCGCCAGGCGTTCCAGGAGGTCGGCTTCGACTCACTGGCCGCCGTCAACCTCCGCAACAGCTTGAACGCGGCCACCGGACTGCGCCTGCCCGCAACCCTCATTTTCGACTACCCCACCCCGGAGGCGCTGGTCGGATACCTGCGCTCCGAACTTCTCCGGGAAGCCGACGACGGCCCGGACGCGCGCGAGGACGAGCTCAGGCAGGTCCTGGCGTCCGTGCCGTTCGCCCGGTTCAAGGAAGCCGGGGTGCTGGACACCCTCCTCGGCCTCGCCGAGGCCGACACGGACGCGGACGCGCCGGAAGTGGAGCCGTCGGCGGCCGCCGCCGACGTGGAACTGATCGACGCCATGGACGTTGCCGATCTGGTGCAACGGGCCCTGGGCAAGACGAGCTGATCGCCTGTGAACGAATCGTGGAGGATGGATATGTCGGCGCCCGACCAGCAGGTCGTCGAGGCACTGCGTGCCTCGCTGAAGGAGAACGCCCGGCTTCAGCAGGAGAACAGCACACTCGTCGCGGCAGCCGCGGAACCCATCGCGATCGTGTCCATGGCCTGCCGGTACGCCGGCGGGATCCGCGGGCCGGAGGACTTCTGGCGGGTCGTGTCCGAGGGCGCCGACGTGTACAGCACGTTCCCCGAGGACCGCGGCTGGGATGTGGAGGGCCTCTACCACCCGGACCCCGACAACCCCGGTACGACGTACGTGCGGGAAGGCGCCTTCCTGCACGACGCGGCGCAGTTCGACGCCGGGTTCTTCGGCATCTCGCCGCGTGAGGCCCTGGCGATGGACCCCCAGCAGCGACAGCTGCTCGAGGTGTCCTGGGAGACCTTCGAGCGGGCCGGCATCGACCCGCACTCGGTCCGCGGCAGCGACATCGGCGTTTTTGCCGGAATCGTGCACCAGGACTACGCGCCGGACCTCAGCGGCTTCGAGGGGTACCTCAGCCTGGAGCGCGCCCTGGGCACGGCCGGCGGCGTCGCCTCCGGGCGCGTCGCCTACACCCTCGGGCTCGAGGGCCCCGCGGTCACGGTCGACACCATGTGCTCGTCCTCGCTGGTCGCGATCCACCTCGCCGCACAGGCGCTGCGCCGGGGCGAGTGCTCCATGGCGCTCGCGGGCGGCTCGACGGTCATGGCGACGCCGGGCGGGTTCGTCGGCTTCGCGCGGCAGCGCGCACTCGCCTTCGACGGGCGCTGCAAGTCCTACGCCGCCGGCGCCGACGGCTCCGGCTGGGCCGAGGGCGTGGGCGTGGTGCTGCTGGAGCGGCTCTCGGTGGCGCAGGAGCGCGGGCACCGGGTACTGGCCGTGATCCGCGGCAGCGCCGTGAACCAGGACGGTGCGTCCAACGGCCTGACCGCGCCGAACGGTCCGTCGCAGCAGCGGGTGATCCGCAAGGCGCTCGAGAGCGCAGGGCTCTCCCCGTCCGACGTGGACGCGGTCGAGGGCCACGGCACGGGCACGGTGCTGGGCGACCCGATCGAGGCGCAGGCGCTGCTGGCCACGTACGGCCAGGGCCGCGACCCGCAGCAGCCGCTGTGGCTCGGCTCGGTCAAGTCCGTCATCGGTCACACGCAGGCGGCGTCCGGCGTCGCCGCCGTGATCAACATGGTCCAGGCGCTGCGCCACCGTACGCTCCCGGCCACCCTGCACGTGGACGCGCCCACCCCCCAGGTGGACTGGTCCGCGGGTGCGGTCGAGCTGCTGACCGAGGCGCGGGAGTGGCCCCGGAACGGCCACCCGCGCCGCGCAGGCGTCTCCGCCTTCGGGGCCAGCGGCACGAACGCGCACATGATCCTGGAGGAAGCGCCGCAGGAGGCCGCGGAGCCCGTCACGGAAGAGGCCCGGCCAGCCGGTGCGGTGCCGCTGGTGGTGTCGGCGGGGACCGCCGGCTCGCTGGCGGCCCAGGCCGGGCAGCTCGCGGAATTCCTCGAGGGCGCCGACGAGGTGTCGCTGGCGGAGGTGGCCGGGGCGCTGGTGTCGGGCCGGGCGGCGCTGGGCGAGCGCGCCGTGGTGGTCGCGGGTTCGGACGAGGAGGCGCTGGCCGGTCTGCAGGCGCTGGCGCGCGGTGAGAGCGCGCCCGGTCTGGTGACCGGTTCGGGTGCGCCGGGCAAGGTCGTGTGGGTGTTCCCGGGCCAGGGCTCCCAGTGGGTGGGCATGGGCCGGGAACTGCTCGACTCCTCACCGGTGTTCGCCGAGCGGATCGCGCAGTGCGCGGCCGCGCTGGAGCGGTGGGTGGACTGGTCGCTGCTGGACGTGCTGCGCGGCGAGGCAGACCCCGGGCTCCTGCAGCGGGTCGATGTGCTGCAGCCGGCGAGCTTCGCCGTGATGGTGGGCCTCGCGGCGGTCTGGGCGTCGGTGGGCGTGGAGCCGGATGCCGTGATCGGCCACTCGCAGGGCGAGATCGCCGCGGCTTGCGTCGCGGGTGCGCTGTCGCTGGAGGACGCGGCGCGCGTCGTGGCGCTGCGCAGCCAGGCCATTGCCGAGGACCTGGCCGGGCGTGGCGGTATGGCTTCGGTCGCGCTGAGCGCGGACGAGGCCGTTGCGCGTCTGGAGCCGTGGGCGGACCGTGTGGAGGTCGCCGCGGTCAACGGGCCGTCCTCCGTGGTGATCGCCGGTGATGCCGAGGCGCTGGACGAGGCGCTGGACGCGCTCGACGACCAGGGCGTCCGGATACGCCGGGTGGCCGTGGACTACGCGTCCCACACCCGGCACGTGGAGGCCATCCGCGAGACGCTGGCCGAAGCGCTGGCCGGCGTCAACGCGCAGGCGCCGAAGGTGCCGTTCTACTCCACCGTGACCGGCAGTTGGGTGGAGGACGCCGACGTCCTCGACGGCGGGTACTGGTACCGGAACCTGCGGGGCCAGGTGCGCTTCGGTCCGGCCGTGGCCGAGCTGCTGGCGCAGGGCCACGGGGTGTTCGTGGAGGTCAGTGCCCACCCGGTGCTGGTCCAGCCGATCACCGAGACCCTCGACAAGAGCGACACCGACACGGATGTGGTGGTGACCGGCTCGCTGCGCCGTGAGGACGGTGGCCTGCGGCGGCTGTTCGCCTCGATGGCCGAGCTGTTCGTCCGCGGCGTGGCCCTCGACTGGGCCGGGGTTCTGCCCGCCGGAGCGGCGTCCGCCCGCATCGACCTGCCGACGTACGCCTTCGACCACCAGCACTACTGGATCCAGATGGCCGGGTCGGCCACGGATGCGGCGTCCCTGGGGCTGACCGGGGCCGATCACCCGCTGCTGGGCGCGGTGGTGCAGCTGCCGCAGTCCGACGGGCTGGTCTTCACCTCGCGGCTCTCGCTGCGGACGCACCCCTGGCTGGCCGGTCACGCGATCGGCGGCGTGGTGATCATCCCCGGCACGATGTACGTCGACCTCGCGGTGCGGGCCGGCGACGAGTTCGGCTACGGCGTCCTGGAAGAACTCGTGATCGAGTCGCCGCTGGTGCTGCCCGAGCAGGGCGGCGTGCGGTTGCAGGTCGCGGTCGGCGGACCGGGCGAGACCGGCTCGCGCACGGTGGACGTGTACTCCCAGCGCGAGGACGCAGCCGGCGAGGGCGGCGCGAACGAATGGACGCGGCACGCCACCGGACTCCTGGCGGCGTCGTCGGCGTCGTCGGCGAAACGGGGAACGGGACAGGATTACGACTTCGCCGCGTGGCCGCCCCCGGGCGCCGAGCCGCTTGAGGTCGGGAACTTCTACACCGACCTGCTCGAGCGCGGCTACGCGTACGGCCCGGCGTTCCAGGGCCTGCGGGCGGTGTGGCGGCGCGGTGACGAGGTCTTCGCCGAAGCCGTCCTGCCCGAGGAACAGCGGGAGGAAGCCGGCAAGTTCGGCATGCACCCGGCGCTGCTGGACGCCGCCCTCCACACGAACGCCTTCGCCAATCCGGACGACGACCGCCAGGTGCTGCCGTTCGCGTGGAACGGGCTGGTGCTGCATGCCGTGGGTGCCTCGGCACTGCGGGTGAGGGTCGCCCCGTGCGGGCCGGACGCGCTGTCGTTCCAGGCCGCCGACGAGACCGGCGACATGGTCCTGACGATGGACTCGCTGGTGTCCCTGCCCGTGTCGACCGACCAGTTGGGCGCCGCGGCGGGCGATGAGAGCCGCGACTCGCTGTTCGGGGTGGAGTGGACCGAACTGCCTGCGGCTCAGGGTGGGGAGCCGGCGCCGTCGTGGGTGCCGGTGACCACCGCTGACGACGTGGTGGCTCTGGCAGGGAGCGCCGGCGTCCCGGCGTTGGCGGTCCTGCAGGCCGTGGCCGGCGCCGACGGCGAGGACGCGGTACTGGAGTCGGCCTCCCGGGTGCTGGAGGTCGTCCAAGCCTGGCTGGCCGGGACCGGGCTGGAGGAGTCGCGCCTGGCCGTGGTGACCCGGGGCGCCGTCCCCGCCGGCGACGGTACGGTGACCGACCCGGCCGGATCGGCCGTGTGGGGTCTGGTGCGGGCCGCGCAGGCCGAGAACCCCGACCGGATCATCCTGATCGACACCGACCCGGCCTCCGGTGACGGGGCGGGTTCCGTCCTGGGTGCGGTGCTGGCCAGTGGGGAGCCGCAGGTCGCGGTGCGCGGAACCGCCCTCTCCGTCCCCCGGCTCGTCCGGGCCGGCGGTGAGGTTCCGGACGAGCCCGCGGTGTTCGGCGCCGAAGGGACCGTCCTGGTCACCGGTGGCACCGGAGCCTTGGGCGCTCTGGTGGCCCGGCACCTGGTCACCCGGCACGGGGTGCGGCATCTGCTGCTGGCCGGCCGTCGGGGTCCGGCCGCCGAGGGTGTGGAGGAGCTGGTCGCCGAGCTCACCGAGCTGGGTGCTGCGGTCTCGGTGGCGGCTTGTGACGTGTCCGATCGGGGCCAGGTCGAGGCGCTGCTGGCTTCGGTGCCGGCCGAGCACCGGCTGACCGGTGTGGTGCACATGGCCGGTGTGCTGGACGACGGCGTGATCGCGACGCTGACCCCGGAGCGGCTCGCGACGGTGTTCGCGCCGAAGGTGGACGCGGTGCGCCACCTCGACGAGCTGACCCGCGGCCTGGACCTCGACGCGTTCATCGTGTTCTCGTCCGCGGCCTCCCTCATGGGGTCGGCCGGTCAGGGCAACTACGCGGCGGCGAACGCCTTCCTCGACGGCCTGATGGCCGGCCGCCGGGCGGCGGGCCTGCCCGCACTGTCGCTGGCCTGGGGCCTGTGGGAGCAGAGCAACGGCCTGACCGCTCACCTCAGCGCCGTCGACCAGGCCCGTATGAGCCGTGGCGGCGTGCTGGCGATGACGCCGGCCGAAGGCCTGCACATCTTCGACGTCGGCCTGCACGCGGACCAGCCGCTGCTGGTGCCGATCAAGCTGGACCTGAAGACCATGCGAAGCCAGGCCGCAGCCGGCGGGGGAGTCCCGCATCTGCTGCGCGGCCTGGTCCGCGCGAGTCGGCGCGTGGCGCGGGCGGCTGCCGGGGACAGCAGCGGACTGGTCCGCCGGCTCGCCGGGCTGTCGCCGGCCGAGCAGGAGGGCATCCTGCTGACCGTCGTCCAGGCCGAGTCGGGCAACGTACTCGGTTTCAGCGGCCCCGAACTGGCGCAGGGCACCCGGGGGTTCAGCGACATCGGGTTCGACTCGCTGACCGCGGTCGAGCTGCGGAACCGGCTGAGCGCGGCGACCGGTGTGAAGCTGCCGGCCACGCTGATCTTCGACTACCCCACCCCGGTCGCCCTCGCCCGTCACCTGCGCGAGGAGCTCGGTGACGCGGCGGCCGACACCCCTGCCTCGGCTGCGGCCGTCGTCGCGGATCCGGACGAGCCGATCGCGATCGTCGGGATGGCGTGCCGCCTGCCGGGCGGCGTGGCGGATCCCGATGGCCTCTGGCAGCTGGTGTCCGAGGGCCGTGAGGGCATGTCGTCCTTCCCCGACGACCGCGGCTGGGACCTGGAGGGTCTGTCCGACCCCGACCCCGACCGTACGGGCACCTCGGCCGCCGGGCAGGGCGGATTCCTGCACGAGGCCGCGCAGTTCGACGCCGCGTTCTTCGGCATCTCGCCGAACGAGGCGCTGGCGATGGACCCGCAGCAGCGGCTGCTGCTGGAGGCCTCCTGGGAGGCGCTGGAGCGGGCGGGCATCGACCCGAGCACGGCACAGGGCAGCAACATCGGCGTCTTCTCCGGCGTCTCCATCCACGACTACGTCGAGTCGCTGACGAACATGCCCGCGGAGCTCGAAGGCTTCGTCACGACCGCCACGGCGGGCAGTGTGGCCTCGGGCCGGGTGTCGTACGCCTTCGGCTTCGAGGGTCCGGCGGTCACCGTGGACACGGCATGTTCGTCGTCCCTGGTGGCGATGCACCTTGCGGCGCAGGCGCTGCGGCAGGGCGAGTGCTCGATGGCGCTCGCCGGCGGTGTCGCCGTGATGGGATCGCCGATCGGAATCCTCGGCATGTCGCGCCAGCGGGGCGTGGCCGCCGACGGCCGGTGCAAGGCGTACGCGGACGGCGCGGACGGTACGGTGCTGTCCGAGGGCGTCGGTCTGGTGGTGCTGGAGCGGCTGTCGGTGGCGCGGGAGCGCGGGCACCGGGTGCTCGCGGTGCTGCGCGGCAGCGCCGTGAACCAGGACGGTGCGTCCAACGGCCTGACCGCGCCGAACGGTCCCTCGCAGCAGCGGGTGATCCGCAAGGCCCTGGCCAGCGCCGGGCTCACCGCGTCCGACGTGGACGTGGTGGAGGGCCACGGCACGGGCACGGCCCTGGGCGACCCGATCGAGGCGCAGGCACTGCTGGCGACGTACGGGCGGGACCGTGACCCGGAGCAGCCGCTGTGGCTCGGTTCCCTGAAGTCGAACATCGGTCACACGCAGGCGGCTGCCGGTGTGGCCGGCGTGATCAAGATGGTGCAGGCGCTGCGGCACGGCGTCATGCCGCCCACGCTGCACGTGCACGAGCCTTCACGTCAGGTGGACTGGTCTGCGGGTGCCATCGAGCTGCTGACGGAGGCGCGGGAGTGGCCGCGCAACGGTCATCCGCGTCGGGTCGGTGTCTCCTCGTTCGGCATCAGCGGGACGAACGCGCACCTGATCCTGGAGGAGGCGCCCCCGGAGACGGCTGAGACCGTCGCGGAAGCGCCGGCGCCTGCCGGTGTGGTGCCGTTCGTGGTGTCGGCGCGGAGTGCCGGTTCGCTGGCCGGTCAGGCCGGGCGGCTGGCGGCGTTCGTCGAGGGCGCCGATGAGGTGTCGCCGGCGGACGTGGCCGCAGCGCTGGTGTCGGGCCGGACGGTCTTCGGTGAGCGTGCGGTGGTTGTTGCCGACTCGGGCGAGGAAGCAGTGGTCGGTCTGCAGGCGCTGGCGCGCGGTGAGGACGCGGCCGGGGTGGTGTCCGGGAGTGCGACTGCTTCGGGCAAGGTCGTGTGGGTGTTCCCGGGCCAGGGCTCCCAGTGGGCGGGCATGGGCCGTGAACTCCTCGGCTCCTCGCCGGTCTTCGCCGAGCGGATCGCGGAGTGCGCGGCCGCCCTGGAGCCGTGGATCGACTGGTCGCTGATCGACGTGCTGCGCGGCGAGGCCGAGCCCGGGCTCCTGGAGCGGGTGGACGTACTCCAGCCGGCGAGCTTCGCCGTGATGGTCGGTCTGGCGGCGGTCTGGGAGTCGGTCGGGGTCAAGCCCGATGCGGTGCTCGGCCACTCGCAGGGTGAGATCGCGGCCGCGTGTGTGGCGGGTGCGCTGTCCCTGGAGGACGCCGCGCGTGTGGTGACACTGCGCAGCCAGACGATTGCCAAGGAGCTGGCGGGGCTCGGCGGCATGGCTTCCGTCGCGCTGAGCGCGGACGCAGCGGTTGCGTGGCTGGAGCCGTGGGCCGACCGTGTGGAGATCGCCGCGGTCAACGGGCCGTCGTCCGTGGTGATCGCCGGTGATGCCGAGGCTCTGGACGAGGTGCTGGAGGCGCTGTCCGCTGACGGTGTCCGGGTGCGTCGGGTCGCGGTGGACTACGCGTCGCACACCCGGCACGTGGAGGCCGTCCGCGACACGCTCGCCGAAACCCTGGCCGGGATCGACGCCCAGGCTCCGACGGTGCCGTTCTACTCCAGCGTCGCCGGCGGCTGGGTGGCGGACGCCGGTGTCCTGGACGGCGATTACTGGTACCGGAACCTGCGCGGCCAGGTGGGCTTCGGTCCGGCCGTGGCCGAGCTGCTGGCGCAGGGCCACGGGGTGTTCGTGGAGGTCAGTGCCCACCCGGTGCTGGTCCAGCCGATCACCGAGATCGTCGACGGCACGGATACCGATGCGGTGGTGACGGGTTCGCTGCGCCGCGAGGACGGCGGCCTGCGGCGGCTGTTCGCCTCGATGGCCGAGCTGTTCGTACGGGGCGTGGCCGTCGACTGGAGCGGCGTGCTCCCGCAGACGGCGCCCTCCCGGCGTGTGGACCTGCCGACCTATGCCTTCGACCACCGGCACTACTGGCTCCAGACGGCCGGGTCGGCCACGGACGCTGCGTCGCTGGGCCAGACGACGGCCGATCACCCGCTGCTGGGTGCGGTGGTGCAGCTGCCGCAGTCCGACGGGCTCGTCTTCACTTCGCGGCTGTCGCTGAAGTCGCACCCGTGGCTGGCCGATCACACGATCGCCGGCGTGGTGCTCCTTCCGGGCGCCGGGCTGGTGGAGCTTGCGGTGCGGGCCGGTGACGAAGCCGGCTGCGGGGTCCTGGACGAACTCGTCATCGAGGCACCGCTGGTGGTGCCCGAGCACGGCGGAGTCCGCGTACAGGTCGCCGTCGGCGGACCGGGTGAGAACGCATCGCGGACCGTGGAGATCTACTCCCAGGGCGAGGACGCTGCCGGTGGGGGCCTGTGGACGCGGCACGCCACCGGTGTGCTGTCGACATCGGCTCGGACGGGCGGCAGTGGCACCGGGTTCGACTTCGCTGCCTGGCCGCCGGCCGGCGCGCAGCCGGTCGAGGTCGGGGACTTCTACTCCGGCCTGGTCGAGCGCGGCTACGGCTACGGCCCGGCGTTCCAGGGCGTACGGGCGGTGTGGCGGCGCGGCGAGGAGCTCTTCGCCGAGGTGGCCCTGCCCGAGGGGCAGCGCAAGGATGCCGACAGGTTCGGCATCCATCCCGCGCTGCTGGACTCGGCCCTGCACGCAGGGACGGCCGACGCCGCGGAGGCGGACGGACAACTGCAGCCGCTCGACTGGAACGGTCTGGTGCTGCACGCCGCGGGTGCCTCGGCCCTGCGGGTACGGCTGACGCCCTTCGGCCCGGATGCGCTGGCGGTCGAGGCTGCCGACGAGACCGGCGGCCTGGTCCTGACGCTGGACTCGCTGGTGTCGCGGCCGGTCTCCGCCGAGCAGTGGGAGACCGCGGCGGGCACGGCGCGCGCCGACTCGCTGTTCCGGGTGGAGTGGACCGAGCTGCCCCAGGCTCAGGGTGCCGGGCTCGCTCCCTCGTGGCTTCCGGTGGCCGATGCCGACGATGTGGCGGCTCTCGCCGGGAGCGCGAATGCCCCGGCGGTGGCGGTCCTCGAGGCCGTCGGTGGTACCGGCGAGGATGCGGTGCTGGCTCTGACCTCCCGGGTGCTGGAGGTCGTACAGGCGTGGCTGGCCGGGCCCGGACTGGAGGAGTCGCGGCTGGTGGTCGTCACCCGGGGCGCGGTTCCCGCCGGCGAAGGTACGGTGACCGACCCGGCCGGGTCGGCTGTGTGGGGCCTGGTGCGTGCCGCCCAGCTGGAGAACCCCGACCGGATCGTCCTGATCGACACCGACCCTGCTGCCGAAGGCGCCGCGGAGAGGGTGCTGGGTGCGGTGCTGGCCGGCGGGGAGCCGCAGGTCGCGGTACGTGGCGAGGTCCTCTCCGCCCCCCGGCTCGTCCGGGCGGGCGACGAGGCCCCGGATGTTCCCGCGGTGTTCGGGCCGGAGGGAACGGTCCTGGTCACGGGTGGCACCGGGTCGTTGGGTGGCCTGATGGCCCGGCATCTGGTCTCCCGGCGCGGGGTGCGGCATCTGGTGCTGGCCAGCCGTCGGGGGCCGGACTCCGACGGAGTGCAGGAGCTGGTCGCCGAACTCACCGGGCAGGGTGCTGCGGTGTCGGTGGTGGCCTGCGACGTGTCCGACCGTGACCAGGTCGAGGCCCTGCTGGCGTCGGTGCCGGCCGGGCACCGGCTGACCGGTGTGGTCCACACCGCGGGTGTGCTGGACGACGGGGTGATCGGGGCGCTGACCCCGGAGCGGCTGGCGACGGTGTTCGCGCCGAAGGTGGACGCGGTCCGGCACCTGGACGAGCTGACCCGTGGTCTGGACCTCGACGCGTTCGTCGTGTTCTCGTCCGCGGCCTCCCTGATGGGGTCGGCCGGTCAGGGCAACTACGCGGCGGCCAACGCCTTCCTGGACGGGCTGATGTCCAGCCGTCGGGCGGCAGGCCTGCCGGGTGTGTCGGTGGCCTGGGGCCAGTGGGAGCAGACCGCCGACGTGGCAGGAAGCATCGACGAGCTCACCAGGACCCGGGTGAACCGGCGTGGGGGATCCCTGCGGCTGGCAGCGGCGGAGGGCATGGAACTGTTCGACGCCGCTGTGGGGTCCGGGCAGGCGCTGTTGGTGCCGGTCAAGCTGGACCTGCGGAAGCTGCGAACCCAGACCGCAGCCGGCGGGGAAGTCCCGCACCTGCTGCGGGCCCTGGTACGGGCGGGTCGTCAGCAGGCGCGGGCGGCGTCCGCCACGGACGGCGGGCTGGTCCGTCGGCTGGCCGGGCTCACCGCGGCAGAGCAGGAGGCCCTGCTCCTCGACCTGGTGCGGACTCAGGCCGCGGTCGTACTCGGGCACACCGGACCGGGGGGTGTGCAGGCGGAGCTGGCATTCAAGGACGCCGGATTCGACTCACTCACCTCGGTGGCATTGCGCAACGGGCTGTGCGAGGCGACCGGTCTGAAGCTTCCGGCCACGCTGATCTTCGACTACCCGACCCCGCAGACCCTCGCACGGCACCTGTACCGCGAATTGCTCCCGGAGGGCAACGCAATTGACTCTGAAGTGGAGGAGGAACGGCTGCGGCATGCACTCGCATCTCTCCCGCTGGCCCGATTCCGGGAAGCTGGATTGATGGATGCCCTGGTCAAGCTGGTCGCCCTCGGCGACGGCGAATCGGAAATCGGCTCGATCGACAAGGCCGATGAAGAGATAGCGATTGCCGAGCTGGGCGTCGATGATCTCGTGCAAATGGCGCTCGGCGACTAAGAATCCTTCGAAACTACTAAATGATTGGGGCAGTTAAGTGAGTGCATCCTACGAGAAGGTCGTCGACGCGCTACGGAAGTCGCTGGAAGAGGTCGGCTCGCTCAAGAAGCAGAACCGCCAACTCCTCGGCGCTTCCCGCGAGCCGATAGCGATCGTGGGCATGGCGTGCCGTCTGCCGGGTGGCGTGGCGGGTCCGGAGGACCTGTGGCGGCTCGTGTCGGAGGGCCGGGACGCGGTGTCGTCCTTCCCCGAGGACCGTGGCTGGGACCTGGAGGGTCTGTTCGACTCGGACCCCGACAACGCGGGTACCTCATACACCGACCAGGGCGGGTTCCTTCACGAGGCCACCCAGTTCGACGCGGGGTTCTTCGGTATCTCGCCGCGTGAGGCGTTGGCGATGGACCCGCAGCAGCGGTTGCTGCTGGAGACCTCGTGGGAGGCCTTGGAGGGCGCCGGCATCAACCCGGTCTCGCTGAAGGGCACCGACGTCGGGGTGTTCTCCGGAGTGGCCGGCCAGGGTTACGGCGGCGGTACGGGCGCGCCGGAGACCGAGGGCTTCGCGGTCACGGGGACGCTGTCGAGTGTGGCGTCGGGCCGGGTGTCGTACGTGCTGGGTCTCGAGGGTCCGGCGGTCACGGTGGACACGGCGTGTTCGTCGTCGCTGGTGGCGATGCACCTGGCGGCGCAGGCGCTGCGGCAGGGCGAGTGCTCGATGGCGCTCGCCGGCGGCGCGACGGTGATGGCTACGCCCGGCGCCTTCGTGGAGTTCTCCCGGCAGCGGGGTCTGGCCGGGGACGGCCGGTGCAAGGCGTTCTCCTCGGCGGCCGACGGAACCGGCTGGGCCGAGGGCGTCGGTGTGGTGGTGCTGGAGCGTTTGTCGGTGGCGCGTGAGCGTGGTCACCGGGTGCTGGCGGTGCTGCGCGGCAGTGCGGTGAACCAGGACGGCGCGTCGAACGGTCTGACGGCGCCGAACGGTCCGGCGCAGCAGCGGGTCATCCGCAAGGCGCTGGCCGGTGCCGGGCTTTCCCCGTCCGATGTGGACGTGGTGGAGGGTCATGGCACGGGTACCGTGCTGGGCGACCCGATCGAGGCCCAGGCGCTCCTGGCGACCTACGGACGGGACCGGGACCCGCAGCAGCCGCTGTGGCTGGGTTCCCTGAAGTCGAACATCGGCCATTCGCAGGCTGCCGCGGGTGTGGCCGGTGTGATCAAGATGGTGCAGGCGCTGCGCCACGGCGTCATGCCTCCCACGCTGCACGTGGACGAGCCCACGCCTCAGGTCGACTGGTCCGCGGGTGCGGTGGAGCTGCTGACCGAGGCCCGGGAGTGGCCGCGGAACGGCCGGCCGCGCCGGGCCGGCGTGTCCTCCTTCGGCGTCAGTGGGACGAACGCGCACCTGATCCTGGAGGAGGCGCCGGCGGAGGCGCCGGAGCCCGTCTCGGAGGAGGCGGCGCCCGCCGGTGTGGTGCCGCTGGTGGTGTCGGCGCGGAGCGCCGGTTCCCTCGCGGGCCAGGCTGAGCGCCTTGCGTCGTTCGTCGAGGGCTCCGGCGGGGTGCCGCCGGCGGAGGTGGCCGGGTCGCTGGTGTCGGGCCGTGCGGTGCTGGGCGAGCGCGCGGTGGTCGTCGCGGGTTCGAACGAGGAGGCGCTGGCCGGTCTGCAGGCGCTGGCGCGCGGTGAGGGTGCGCCCGGTGTGGTGTCCGGTCGTGCGACTGCTCCGGGCAAGGTCGTGTGGGTGTTCCCGGGGCAGGGTTCGCAGTGGGCGGGCATGGGCCGGGAACTCCTCGACTCCTCGCCGGTCTTCGCCGAACGGATCGCGGAATGTGCTGCCGCCCTGGAGCCGTGGATCGACTGGTCGCTGACCGAGGTGCTGCGCGGCGAGGCCGACCCCGAGCTCATGGAGCGGGTCGATGTCCTGCAGCCGGCGAGCTTCGCCGTGATGGTCGGCCTGGCGGCGGTCTGGTCGTCCGTGGGCGTGGAGCCCGACGCGGTGCTGGGTCACTCGCAGGGTGAGATCGCGGCCGCGTGTGTGGCGGGTGCGCTGTCGCTGGAGGACGCGGCGCGCGTGGTGACGCTGCGCAGCCAGGCCATTGCCGAGGAGCTGGCCGGCCGCGGCGGTATGGCCTCGGTCGCGCTGAGCGCGGACGAGGCCGTCGTACGGCTGGCTCCGTGGGCCGACCGCGTGGAGGTCGCCGCGGTCAACGGGCCGTCCTCCGTGGTCATCGCCGGTGACGCGGAGGCGCTGGACGAAGCCCTGGAAGCATTGTCGCGTGAAGGCATCCGGCTGCGCCGGGTTGCGGTGGACTACGCCTCGCACACCCGGCACGTGGAAGCGATCCGGGACACGCTCGCGCAGGCGCTGGCGGAGGTGACCGCTCTGGCGCCGAAGGTGCCGTTCTACTCCACCGTCACCGGCGGTTGGGTGGCCGACGCCGATGTCCTGGACGGCGGGTACTGGTACCGGAACCTGCGGGGCCAGGTGGGCTTCGGCCCCGCCGTGGCGGACCTGCTCACGCAGGGCCACGGGGTGTTCGTCGAGGTCAGCGCCCACCCCGTGCTGGTCCAGCCGGTCACCGAGACCGTCGACGACACCGACACCGACCCTGACGCCGACGTGGTGGTCACCGGCTCGCTGCGGCGCGAGGACGGCGGCCCGCGGCGGCTGCTGGCCTCGATGGCGGAGCTCTTCGTCCGTGGTGTGGCCGTGGACTGGAGCGGAGTCCTGCCCGCCGGGTCCGGGTCCGTACGCGTGGACCTGCCGACGTACGCCTTCGAGCACCGGCACTACTGGCTCCAGCCGGGCGAGTCGGCCACCGACGCGGCCTCGCTGGGACAGGTGACGGCTGATCACCCGCTGCTGGGTGCTGTGGTGCGGTTGCCGCAGTCCGACGGACTGGTCTTCACCTCGCGGCTGTCGCTGAAGTCGCACCCGTGGCTGGCCGATCACGCGATCGGCGGTGTGGTGCTCCTTCCGGGTACAGGTCTGGTGGAGCTCGCGGTGCGGGCCGGTGACGAGGCCGGATGCGGCGTGCTCGAAGAGCTCGTGATCCAGGCGCCGCTGGTGGTGCCCGAGCACGGTGGGGTCCGCGTACAGGTTGCCGTCGGCGGACCGGACGAGGCCGGCTCACGGACCGTGGAGGTGTACTCCCAGCGCGAAGACGCCGTCGGCATGTGGACGCGACACGCCACCGGACTGCTGTCCGCCCCGACGGCGGCGGATGAGACGGGGCGGGGATTCGACTTCGCTGCGTGGCCGCCGGCGAGTGCGCAGCCGGTCGAGGTCGGGGACTTCTACTCCGACCTGGTCGAGCGCGGCTTCGGTTACGGTCCGGCGTTCCAGGGCCTGCGGGCGGTGTGGCGACGCGGCGAGGAGGTCTTCGCCGAGGTGGCCCTGCCCGAGGAGCAGCGCAAGGAGGCCGGCAGGTTCGGCGTCCACCCGGCGCTGCTGGACGCGGCCCTGCAGGCCGGGACCTTCGCCGCCGAGACGGGCACGGAAGGAGAGGAACCACGGGAGGTGGTGCTGGCGTTCGCGTGGAACGGGCTGGTGCTGCATGCCGCGGGTGCCTCCGCACTGCGCGTACGGCTGGCGCCGTCCGGCACGGACGCGCTGTCGGTCGAGGCTGCCGATGAGACCGGTGGCCTGGTGGTGACGCTGGATTCGCTGGTCTCCCGGCCGGTGTCCGCCGACCAGCTGGAGGCTGCGTCGGACACGGCGGTTGCCGACTCGCTGTTCGGCGTGGAGTGGACCGAGCTGCGCCCGGCCGACGGGGCGGAGTCCTCTCCGTCATGGACGCCGGTGGCCAATGCCGACGATGTGGCGGCCCTGTCCGAGGACGCGATATCGGGTGCCGACGTGCCGGAGGCGGCGATCCTGGAAGCCGTCGGTATCGACGGCGAGGACGCGGTACTGGACCTGTCCTCCTGGGTGCTCGGGGTCCTGCAGGCCTGGCTGACCGGCGCAGGCCTGGAGGATTCGCGGCTCGTCGTCGTGACGCGTGGCGCGGTCCCCGCCGGAGAAGGTGCGGTCACCGACCCGGCCGGAGCGGCGGTGTGGGGTCTGGTGCGTGCCGCCCAGGCGGAGAACCCCGACCGGATCGTCCTGATCGACACCGACCCCGCTGCCGAAAGTGGCGTGGAATCCGTACTCGGGGCGGTGCTGGCCGGCGGCGAGCCGCAGGTCGCGGTCCGCGGAACGACCCTCTCCGCACCCCGGCTCGTCCGGGCCACCGGTGAGGTCCCGGACGTCCCGGCGGTGTTCCGGCCGGAAGGCACCGTCCTGGTCTCGGGTGCCGGAGCGTTGGGTGCTGTGGTGGCCCGCCACGTGGTGACCCGGCACGGCGTGCGGCACCTGGTGCTGGCCAGCCGTCGGGGCCCCGATGCCGAAGGTGTGGAAGAGCTGGTCGCCGAGCTCGCGGAGCAGGGGGCCACGGTTTCGGTGGCGGCCTGTGACGTGTCCGACCGTGACCAGGTGCAGGCCCTGCTGGCATCGGTGCCGGCCGAGCACCCCCTGACCGGTGTCGTACACACCGCGGGTGTGTTCGATGACGGCGTGATCGGGGCGTTGACCCCGGACCGGCTGGCGACGGTGTTCGCACCGAAGGTCGACGCGGTCCGGCACCTCGATGAGCTGACCCGCGGTCTGGACCTCGACGCGTTCGTCGTGTTCTCCTCCGTCGCGGGCGTGTTCGGTGGCGGTGGCCAGGGCAACTACGCGGCGGCCAACGCCTTCCTGGACGGGCTGATGTCCGGCCGCCGGGCGGCGGGTCTGCCCGGGCTGTCGCTGGCGTGGGGCCTGTGGGAGCGGTCCCTCGGCATGGCCGCTCATCTCAGCGACGTCGACCAGGCGCGTGCGAGCCGTGGCGGTGTGCTGGAGATCACGGCCGCCGAGGGCATGGGCCTGTTCGACGCCGGCCTGCACATGGGTCAGGCGTTGCTGGTGCCGATCAAGCTGGACCTGCGGACGCTGCGCACCCAGGCCGCGGCCGACGGAACGGTCCCGCATCTGCTGCGCGGCCTGGTACGCGCGGGCCGGCAGCAGGCGCGGGCGGCAGCCGCCGGGGAAAGCGGGCTGGTCCGCCGCCTGGCCGGGCTCGGTGCGGCCGAGCAGGAGGCACTGCTCCTCGATCTGGTGCGTGCTCAGGTCGCGGTCGTGCTCGGGCACGCCGGACCGGAGGGCGTCCGTGCGGAGCTGGCGTTCAAGGACGCCGGGTTCGACTCGCTCACCTCGGTGGAGCTGCGCAACCGGCTGCGTGAGGCGACCGGTCTGAAGCTGCCGGCCACGCTGGTCTTCGACTACCCCACGCCGATGTCCCTGGCCCGTCACCTGCAGGACGAGTTCGGCGACGTGGCGCCCTTGCCGGCGCCACCAGCAGCACCGGCGGCCATGGTGGCCGATGAGGGTGAGCCGCTCGCGATCGTAGGTATGGCGTGCCGTCTGCCGGGTGGCGTGGCGGGTCCGGAGGACCTGTGGCGGCTCGTGTCGGAGGGCCGGGACGCGGTGTCGTCCTTCCCCGAGGACCGTGGCTGGGACCTGGAGGGTCTGTTCGACTCGGACCCCGACAACGCGGGTACCTCGTACACCAGCAAGGGTGGATTCCTCGAGGGCGCGGGTCTCTTCGACGCGGGGTTCTTCGGCATCTCGCCGCGTGAGGCGCTGGCGATGGACCCGCAGCAGCGGCTGCTGCTGGAGACCTCGTGGGAGGCGCTGGAGGGCGCCGGCATCGACCCGGTCTCGCTGAAGGGCACCGATGTCGGGGTGTTCTCCGGGGTGTCCGGGCAGGGCTACGGAGCCGGCGCCGTTGCACCGGAGCTGGAGGGCTTCGCCGTTACGGGGTCCGTGTCGAGTGTGGCGTCGGGCCGGGTGTCGTACGTGCTGGGCCTCGAGGGTCCGGCGGTCACGGTGGACACGGCGTGTTCGTCGTCGCTGGTGGCGATGCACCTGGCGGCGCAGGCGCTGCGGCAGGGCGAGTGCTCGATGGCGCTCGCCGGCGGTGCAATGGTGATGGCGTCGCCCGCAGGCTTCACGGCGTTCTCCCGGCAGCGGGGTCTGGCCGGGGACGGCCGGTGCAAGGCGTACGCGGACGGCGCGGACGGCACGGTGCTGTCCGAGGGCGTGGGCGTGGTGCTGCTGGAGCGTTTGTCGGTGGCGCGTGAGCGTGGTCACCGGGTGCTGGCGGTGCTGCGCGGCAGTGCGGTCAACCAGGACGGTGCGTCGAACGGTCTGACCGCGCCGAACGGTCCGTCGCAGCAGCGGGTCATCCGCAAGGCGCTGGACAACGCCGGGCTCACCCCGTCCGACGTGGACGTCGTCGAGGGCCACGGCACCGGTACCGCCCTGGGCGACCCGATCGAGGCCCAGGCACTGCTCGCCACGTACGGCCAGGGCCGGGACGCCGACCAGCCGCTGTGGCTGGGTTCGCTGAAGTCGAACATCGGCCACTCGCAGGCTGCCGCAGGTGTCGCGGGGGTCATCAAGATGGTGCAGGCGCTGCGGCACGAGGTCATGCCTCCAACGCTGTATGCGCAGGAGCCCTCGACCCAGGTGGACTGGACTGCGGGTGCCATCGAGCTGCTGACGGAGGCCCGGGAGTGGCCGCAGAACGGCCGGCCCCGTCGGGCGGGTGTGTCTTCGTTCGGCATCAGCGGGACGAACGCGCACCTGATCCTGGAAGAAGCGCCCGCCGAACCGGTGCCGGCTGCCGCAGAGACTCAGCAGCCCCTGGCACCTGCTGGGGCGATGCCGCTGGTGGTGTCGGCCCGGAGCGCTGGTTCCCTCGCGGGTCAGGCCGGTCGGCTGGCGTCGTACCTGGAGTCTGCCGTCGGCGGGATGTCGCTGGCGGACGTGGCCGGGGAGCTGGTGTCGGGCCGTACGGTCTTCGGCGAGCGTGCGGTCGTGGTGGCCGACTCTGCTGACAGGGCGCTGGCCGGACTCCAGGCGCTGGCGCGTGGCGCGAGTGCTGCAGGTGTCGTGGCCGGCAGTCCCGGTTCGGGCATGCCGGGCAAGGTCGTGTGGGTGTTCCCGGGGCAGGGTTCGCAGTGGGCGGGCATGGGCCGGGAACTGCTCGACTCCTCGCCGGTGTTCGCGGAGCGGATCGCGGAGTGCGCGGCTGCTCTGGAGCCGTGGATCGACTGGTCGCTGATCGAGGTGCTGCGCGGCGAGGCCGACCCGGAGCTCATGGAGCGGGTCGATGTCCTGCAGCCGGCGAGCTTCGCCGTGATGGTCGGTCTGGCGGCGGTGTGGGAGTCGGTCGGGGTCAAGCCCGATGCGGTGCTGGGTCACTCGCAGGGTGAGATCGCGGCCGCGTGTGTGGCGGGTGCGCTGTCGCTGGAGGACGCGGCGCGCGTGGTGACGCTGCGCAGCCAGGCCATTGCCGAGGAGCTGGCCGGCCGCGGCGGTATGGCCTCGGTCGCGCTGAGCGCGGACGAGGCCGTCGTACGGCTGGCTCCGTGGGCCGACCGGGTCGAGGTGGCCGCGGTCAACGGGCCGTCCTCCGTGGTCATCGCCGGTGACGCGGAGGCGCTGGACGAAGCCCTGGAAGCATTGTCGCGTGAAGGCATCCGGCTGCGCCGGGTCGCGGTGGACTACGCCTCGCACACCCGGCACGTGGAAGCGATCCGGGACACGCTCGCGCAGGCGCTGGCGGAGGTGACCGCTCTGGCGCCGAAGGTGCCGTTCTACTCCACGGTGACCGGCGGTTGGGTGGCCGACGCCGATGTCCTGGACGGCGGGTACTGGTACCGGAACCTGCGGGGCCAGGTGGGCTTCGGCCCCGCCGTGGCGGACCTGCTCACGCAGGGCCACGGGGTGTTCGTCGAGGTCAGCGCCCACCCGGTGCTGGTCCAGCCGGTCACCGAGACCGTCGACGACGCCGACGCCGACGCCGGTGTGATCGTGATCGGTTCGCTGCGACGCGAGGAGGGCGGCCTGCGACGGCTGCTCGCCTCGATGGCCGAACTGTTCGTCCGCGGGATGGACGTGGACTGGGCCCGGATTCTGCCCGCCGGGGCGACGCCCGGACGAGTGGACCTCCCGACCTACGCCTTCGACCAGCAGCACTACTGGCTCCAGCCGGCCGCGACGGCCACCGACGCGGCGTCGCTGGGGCTCGCCGGGGCCGATCACCCGCTGCTGGGTGCTGTAGTGCGGTTGCCGCAGTCCGACGGACTGGTCTTCACCTCGCGGCTGTCGCTGAAGTCGCACCCGTGGCTGGCCGATCATGCGATCGGCGGTGTGGTGCTCCTTCCGGGTACCGGGCTGGTGGAGCTCGCGGTGCGGGCCGGTGACGAGGCCGGATGCGGCGTGCTCGAAGAGCTCGTGATCCAGGCGCCGCTGGTGGTGCCCGAGCACGGTGGGGTCCGCGTACAGGTTGCCGTCGGCGGACCGGACGAGGCGGGCTCGCGGACCGTGGAGGTGTACTCCCAGCGCGAAGACGTTGCCGGTCAGGACGGTGCGGACGTGTGGACGCGGCACGCCACCGGCGTGCTGTCGGCGCCGGTTCAGCCGGGCGCCGTGGGCACCGGCTTCGACTTCGCGGCCTGGCCGCCGGTCGGCGCGCAGCCGGTCGAGGTCGGAAACCTCTATGGCGACCTGATCGAGCGCGGCTTCGGTTACGGTCCGGCGTTCCAGGGCGTACGGGCGGTGTGGCGTCGCGGCGAGGAGGTCTTCGCCGAGGTGGCCCTGCCCGAGGAGCAGCGCAAGGAGGCCGGCAGGTTCGGCATCCACCCCGCGCTGCTGGACGCGGCCCTGCAGGCCGGAACCGCCGGTGCTGCGGCGGGCACCGCAGCAGAGGAACCCCGGGAGGCCGTGCTGGCGTTCGCGTGGAACGGGCTGGTGCTGCATGCCGCGGGTGCCTCCGCACTGCGGGTGCGGGTCGCGCCGTCCGGCACGGACGCGATGTCGGTCGAGGCTGCCGACGAGACCGGTCGCCTGGTGGTGACGATGGACTCGCTGGTCTCCCGCCCGGTGTCCGCCGACCAGCTGGAGGCTGCGGCAGGGGACGAAAGCCGTGACTCGCTGTTCGGCGTGGAGTGGACCGAGCTGCCCCCGGCCGAGGGAGCGGACTCCTCTCCGTCGTGGGCGCCCGTGGCCAATGCCGACGATGTGGCGGCCCTGTCCGACGACGCGATATCGGGTGCCGACGTGCCGGAGGCGGCGGTCCTGGAAGCCGTCGGTATCGACGGCGAGGACGCGGTACTGGATCTGTCCTCCTGGGTGCTCGGCATCGTGCAGGCGTGGCTGACCGCGACCGGGCTCGAGGACTCGCGCCTGGTGGTTGTGACCCGGGGCGCGGTTCCCGCCGGAGACGGCGCGGTCACCGACCCGGCCGGATCGGCCGTGTGGGGTCTGGTGCGCGCCGCCCAGGCGGAGCACCCCGACCGGATCGTCCTGGTCGACACCGACCCGGCCTCCGGCGAGGGAGCGGAATCCGTACTCGGGGCGGTGCTGGCCGGCGGCGAGCCGCAGGTCGCCGTGCGCGGAACGGCCCTCTCCGTGCCGCGGCTCGTCCGGGTCACCGAGCAAGCTCCGGATGTTCCGGCAGCGTTCGGACCGGAAGGCACGGTCCTGGTCACGGGTGCCGGGGCGTTGGGTGCGCTGCTGGCCCGAAACGTGGTCACCCGATACGGAGTGCGGCACCTCGTGCTGGCCAGCCGCCGCGGTCCGCAGGCCGAGGGTATGGAAGAGCTGGTCGCCGAGCTCGCGGAGCAGGGCGCGGCGGTGACGGTGGCGGCCTGTGACGTGTCCGACCGCGACCAGGTGCAGGCCCTGCTGGCATCGGTGCCGGCCGAGCACCCCCTGACCGGTGTGGTGCACACGGCCGGTGTGTTCGACGCCGGCGTGATCGGGGCGTTGACCCCGGACCGGCTGGCGACGGTGTTCGCACCGAAGGTCGACGCGGTGCGCCACCTGGACGAACTGACCCGCGGTCTGGACCTCGACGCCTTCATCGTCTACTCCTCCGCAGCGTCAGTCTTTATAGGAGCTGGTAGTGGCGGCTACGCGGCGGCCAATGCTTTCCTGGACGGGTTGATGGCCCGCCGTCGGACGGCTGGCCTGCCGGGTCTGTCACTGGCCTGGGGCCCGTGGGATCAGGCCACCGGACTGGCGGACACCATGGACGACCTGACTCTGACTCAGATGAGTCGGCGTGAGGGACGTGGGGGAGTCATGGCGCTCAAGCCCGTGGAGGGGATGGAGCTGTTCGGTGCGGCCGTGGGGTCGGGACAGGCACTGCTGGTGCCGGTCAAGCTGGACCTGCGGGGCGTACGGGCAGACGCGGTGGCCGGTGGCGGTGTCCCGCATCTGCTGCGCGGCCTGGTGCGCGTGGGCCGGCAGCAGGCGGCGGGCACCGGCGGCGACGAGCGCCGGCAGCTGTCCGACCGGCTGGCCGGGCTCGGTGCGGAAGAACAGGAGGCACTGCTTCTTGACCTGGTGCGTACTCAGGTCGCGGTCGTGCTCGGGCACGCCGGACCGGAGAGTGTCCGTGCGGAGACGGCGTTCAAGGACGCCGGGTTCGACTCGCTCACGTCGGTGGAGCTGCGTAACCGGATGCGTGAGGCCACCGGCCTGAAGCTTCCGGCCACGCTGGTCTTCGACTACCCCACCCCGATGGAGCTCGCCCGCCACCTGGGCGACGAGCTCGCGGTCGACAAGGCGTCCCCCGCCGATCCGGTGCTGGCCGGTCTCGCCGGCCTGGACGCGGCGATCGAGTCCGCGGCATCCGATGAGGAGGCCCGCGACCGGATCACCGTGCGCCTGCGGGAACTGCTGAAGGCGGCAGAGGCGGCGGGAGGTTCCGACGGGACCGCGGAGACCGCGGACGCATCCGACGAGGATCTCGAAACGGCCAGCGACGAGGACCTGTTCGCGATCTTCGACCGGCTCAACTGATCCGGACCGTACGGCCGGGCCCGGGTGGGCCCGGCCGTACGGCCCGCGCAGAAGGAGCGGGGCCCCACCATCCACAGCAATCGCACACATCACTTTCCTGGGGAGCTGAATTCAGTGGCTGACGAGGTACAACTCCGCGACTACCTCAAGCGGGCCATCGCCGACGCACGCGATGCCCGCAAGCGGCTGCGCGAGGTCGAGGACGAGGCGCGGGAGCCGATCGCCATCGTCTCCATGGCGTGCCGATACCCAGGTGGTGTGACCTCGCCCGAGGACCTGTGGAAGCTGGTGGCCGACGGGGTCGACACCGTCTCCGATTTCCCCGACGACCGTCACTGGGATGTCGAGGCCTTGATCGACCCGGACCCTGACAGCGCGGGTACTTCGTACACCAGCCAGGGCGGTTTCGTGCAAGGCGCGGGTCTCTTCGACGCGGGGTTCTTCGGTATCTCGCCGCGTGAGGCGCTGGCGATGGACCCGCAGCAGCGGTTGCTGCTGGAGACCTCGTGGGAGGCACTGGAAGGCGCGGGCATCGACCCGGTCTCGCTGAAGGGCGCCGACGTCGGGGTGTTCTCGGGCGTGTCCAATCAGGGCTACGGGACCGGTGGCGGCGGGGTTGCACCGGAGCTGGAGGCTTTCGCGGGCGCGGCGACGGCGTCGAGTGTGGCGTCGGGCCGCGTGTCGTACGTGTTCGGCTTCGAGGGTCCGGCGGTGTCCGTGGACACCGGGTGTTCGTCATCGCTGGTCGCGATGCATCTGGCCGCGCAGGCGCTGCGGCAGGGTGATTGCTCGATGGCGCTGGCCGGCGGTGTGATGGTCATGGCAACCCCCGGCGCCTTCATGGCGTTCTCCCGGCAGCGGGGTCTGGCCGGCGACGGCCGCTGCAAGGCGTACGCGGACGGCGCGGACGGCATGGGGCTGTCCGAGGGCGTGGGCGTGGTGCTGCTGGAGCGGCTGTCGGTGGCGCGGGAACGCGGGCACCGGGTGCTGGCGGTGATGCGCGGCAGTGCGCTGAACCAGGACGGTGCGTCGAACGGTCTGACCGCGCCGAACGGTCCCGCGCAGCAGCGGGTGATCCGCAAGGCCCTGGCCAATGCCGGGCTCTCCCCGTCCGATGTGGACGCGGTGGAGGGCCACGGAACCGGGACGACCTTGGGCGACCCGATCGAGGCACAGGCCCTGCTGGCCACGTACGGGCGGGGCCGCGACCCCGAGCACCCGTTGTGGCTGGGTTCCCTGAAGTCGAACATCGGTCACACGCAGGCTGCCGCGGGTGTGGCCGGTGTGATCAAGATGGTGCAGGCCCTGCGCCACGGGGTGCTCCCGGCAACCCTGCACGTGGACGAGCCCTCGACCCAGGTGGACTGGACTGCTGGTGCCATCGAGCTGCTGACGGAGGCCCGGCAGTGGCCGCAGAACGGCCGGCCGCGTCGGGCGGGTGTGTCCTCGTTCGGCATCAGCGGGACGAACGCGCACCTGATCCTCGAGGAGGCGCCCGCCGAGGAGGCGGAGCTCGCCACGGAAGAGGCGGCCCCTGCCGGTGCGGTGCCGTTGGTGGTCTCGGCGCGGAGCGCCGGGTCGCTCGCGGGCCAGGCCGGGCGTCTGGCGGCATATCTGGAATCGGCTCCCGGCGGCGTGCGGCTGGCGTCGGTGGCCGGCGCGCTGGTGTCGGAACGCGCGGTCTTCGGTGACCGTGCGGTGGTCGTGGCCTCCTCGGATGAGGAGGCGTTGGCCGGGCTGGAGGCGCTGGCGCGCGGTGAGAACGCGGCCGGTGTCGTCGTCGGCAGTGTCGGCTCGACCGCCCCGGGCAAGGTCGTGTGGGTGTTCCCGGGGCAGGGTTCGCAGTGGGCGGGTATGGGCCGGGAGCTGCTCGACTCCTCGCCGGTGTTCGCGGAGCGGATCGCGGAGTGCGCGGCTGCTCTGGAGCGGTGGGTGGACTGGTCGCTGATCGAGGTGCTGCGCGGCGAGGCCGACCCGGAGCT
>NZ_JBFAJR010000057.1:0-34417 GCF_040655295.1 Streptomyces sp. NPDC050448
GGCCTCCGAGCCGCACGCCCAGCGGCCTTCCCCAGCTGGCCGCCCGCGGAGCGGGTCCCTCCACGCTGCGCGTGGAGGAGAGAACCGCCTCGCTGCGCTCGGCGGGGCTCGGCTTCGCCGAGCCAGAGCCGGCCCTTCGGGCCGGGAGTCCTCCGCTTCGCTTCGGACCGCCCGGGTTCCGCTTCGCTTCACCCGAGGGGCCTGGCTTCGCCAGGCCTGACCTCCCGTGCAAAGCATGGGAGGTGACCCCGTTTCACGAGGTCTGGGCCTTCGGCCTGTTGGGTGGATCCGCTTCGCTCCTCCACCCTGGTCCTTCCGGCTTCGCCTCCAGGACCTCAAGCCCGCTCCGCGGGCGGCCAGCTGGGGAAGGCCGCTGGGCGTGCGGCTCGGAGGCCGTCTGGAGGTCGTATCCCCGACTGATTGTCTTCGGGTGCTGTCAGTGGAGGGGGCTGGAGGGGTGGGCGTGAGATGACGGTCGAAGCTTAGGAATGCAAGTGACGGCCTGTCAGGCATGGCACAGTGCCGGGCGCGGAAGCCGCCTCTCTAGTATGCTTCAAAATGAAGCTGAGATCTAAACTTGCCTCGGCATCCCCCACCGGATGACACCCGTGATGCGCCACCAGATGTCACCAACGACAGCAGACCCGCAAAGGAGCGGACCGTGCCGAAGACTCTCCGTCCCCACCAGCGCGAGGCCGTCGACGCGGTGGTACGCGCGCTCGAGCTGCCGACGCGATCGGCCGAGCGGGGGCTGCGGACGCAGGTGGTCATGGCGACCGGCTCGGGCAAGACCCTGGTGGCCGTGCGCAGCGCGGAGGAGCTGGGGGTGGGCCGGGTGCTGGTGCTGGTGCCCTCGCTGGACCTGCTCACGCAGACCCAGGCCGAGTGGCATGAGGGAGGCCGCAAGGGGCTGATGATCGGGGTGTCGTCGCTGCGCGGGGATCAGACGGTCTTCCCGAACACCACGGCGGTGGAGGAGCTGGTCGACTGGGTGCGGCCGTCCGGCAAGGTGACGGTGTTCGCCACGTACGCCTCGCTCGGCCTGGGCACGCTGGAGCGCGCTCACGCGGCCGGTCTTCCCGGCTGGGACCTGGTCGTCGTGGACGAGGCGCACCGGACCTCGGGGCGGCTCGGCAAGCCCTGGGCGGTCGTCCACGACAACGCGAGAATCCCGTCGCTGCGGCGGCTGTACATGACCGCCACCCCTCGGCTGTGGCAGCTGGACGAGGACACCGAGCCGGGGGTACCCGGTGAGCTGGTCGCGTCGATGGAGGACGATCCGGACGGACCGTTCGGGAGCAGGTGCTACACCCTGACCCTGTCCGAGGCGATCAACTGGGGCATCTGCGCGCCGTACCAGGTGGTGTGCGTGGACATCACCGACACCCAGCTCCAGGCCACGCAGGTCCTTAGCGTCGAAGGCCGGTCGGATGAAGTGCGCGGAGCACGGCTCGCGGCTCTTCAGACGGCACTGGTGAAGGCGTCGGCCGAGGAGTCCTTCGGCCGGACGCTGGTCTTCCATCACCTGGTCAGGGAGGCCGAGGCCTTTGCAGCCGGCCTTCCCGACGTCGCCGCACAACTGCATGCGGACGACCCGGAGCTGTACCCGAGCGCGGTCTGGGCCGACTGGCTCTGCGGCGATCACCCACCGGCCCACCGGCGCCGCGTGCTGGACGAGTTCGCCGGCGGCACGAACGCGGCCAGGCGTTTCCTAGGGTCGGCGAAAGTCCTGGGTGAGGGCGTCGACATCCAGAACTGCGACAGCGTGTACTTCGCCGACGTCCGCGGCTCCATGCCCGACCTGGTCCAGGCCGTCGGCCGTGCCCTACGCATCCAGCCAGGTGAGGGCAAGGTGGCCTCGCTGGTGGTGCCGATCCTGCTCGGGCCCGGGGAAACCCCGGACAACATGCTCACCAGCAAGGCCTACGGCGGCCTGGCCAAGCTCCTGGAAGCCCTTAGGGCGCATGACACCCGCATCGTGGAGGCATTGGCCGTGCCACAGGCGCCCAGCCGCTCCAAGGGCGTCCCAAGCCGCACAGGAAGCCAGGACAGCGAGAGTCCCGAGGGCGAGGACGCCGTCCTCATTTCGGTGCCGGCACGGGCGCTGCTGAAGTTCAGCACCCCGCGCGATGCGGCCGCGCTGGCGGCGTTCATCAGCCTGCGCGTCCTCAACCCCGAGAAGGAGCACTGGCGGCGCGGTGTGGAGGCGGCCGTCATCTACTCCCGCGAATACGGCGACCTGAAGATCCCGTTCACATACCGCGTGCCCGACGGCCGGGAGCAGGAGGCCGAGGGCCAGGGCGAAGAGCAGCGCGAGGGTGTGCGCGAGAGGTGGCCGGCCCCGCTCGCAGACTTCCCGCTCGGACAGTGGATCGCCGACGCCCGCCACCGACACGCCCGCGGCCGCCTGAACGCCGAACGCGTCCAGCAGTTGGAGACGCTCGGCATGCTCTGGTCGCACCGTGACGTCGCGTGGGAAGAAGGGCTCACTGCGGCACGTGGGTGGGCCGAGGAGAACGGGCACCTCCTGGCGCCGCTGGACGCCGTCTACCGGGGCCACAAGATCGGTATCTGGCTGAAGAACGCGCGAGCCGACGTCCGCGCCGCAACGCTGGCCCCCCAGCGGCGCGAGCAGTTGGAGGACATCGACCCGTCCTGGTGCCCCCTGTGGCCCGTGGAATGGCAACGCGCCTTCCACCTCGTCCGCCAGCACCTGGGTGCCCGCGGCGTGCTGCCGACCGCGCCGGGCGAGATCGTGCACCAGGGCGAGGACCTCGGACGGTGGGTCAGGGCACAGCGCCTTGGATGGGACCAGCTCACCGGCGGGCAGCAGTGGCTGTGCGAGCAGGTCCTCGGGATCGAACCGGCGGCCGAGGACGAGAAGCCGAAGCCACGCCGCACGCAGGGCGACAAGTGGGCGATGAACTACGCCGCCGCCCGCCAGTACTACGAGCGAGAGGGGCACCTCCGGGTGCCCAGGGGGCACGTCGAGCGGATCGTCATCGGGGACGGCGGCGAGGACCAGGAGGAACGAGACCTCAAGCTGGGGTCGTGGATCGGAAACCAGCGCAGCAGGGCCGCCACGCTGCCGCCGGAGCGGGTCGAGCAGCTGTCGGCGATCGAGATGCGGTGGGCGTAGCCAGCCCCGAGGCCCGCTACTTAAAAGGCACATCGGCCACCCCTCTTTCACCGACTACGCCAGGGAGATTTCGAACATATGTAGGCGTAATCTTGATGGCGGGGCACGGGGGTGCGGCTGTGTATGTCGCGATACCGATACCCGGAGCGTCGTAGGAGGCGCTATGACCCGGACAAGACTCATCAGTCCGTTCCCGAAACAGTTCACCGACCGGCAGTGGGCCCGCTACATCAAACAGGGCCGCGACATGATCGGGGAAGACACCTCGATCCAGTTCCGGCTGGGCGATCTGACGCTGAAGATGATTAAGTCCAAGGGCCGTGGAGTGAACCAGGGTGTCTTCCTGGTGCTGGACCGCTTCGCAGACGAGATCGGCAGCAACGTCAACACTCTGGTGAAGTGCCGTCACGTCGCCATGGCCTGGCCGCCGGACAAGAGGGTCCCGGGCGTTCCGTGGACGGTGCACGCGGCGCTCGACGCTCTGCCCGACCGGTTCGAGGTCATCCGTCAGCCACCGCAAGGCAAGGAACGCTGGACAGAAGACCTCGCGCTCAGCCGGGCAGGACGCCTTCCCCACCGCCCGCTGACGAAGGAAGAGAAGCTGGACCGGGTCCGGACGCTGATGCGGGAGGACGAGAGCGCCACCAAGGCGGTCGAGGAGATGATCCGCCGCCCCGACGTCGCGCAGCGGGTGATGTCCAGCCCGTCGAACCAGCGCATCCTGTACCGGGCGCACCATGAACAGCGTCAGCAGGCTGCCGCTGCCAGGTTCGCCGCCGCGCACGAGCGGGACGAGACCGACGACGAGGCCCGGGAAGTGCGGCAGATACGCCGTCGCGAGCCGGCAGTGGACTACCAGCGGGCTTCCAGTGAAGTGCTGGAGCTGATCGGCAGTGGCACAACCTTCCTGGTCGACCTCCAGCGGATGATCCCCGGGCTGCACGTGGCGGAGTTCACCGAGCGTGAGGTACGGGCCGTGCTGGACAACCACCGGCGTATCCGGGCGGCGCTCGACTGGTGCGACTCCGCGCTGTCGACCGGCGACAAGACCATGGACGAGGAGTTGGCGCACATCCTGTCCGAAGGGGATGACCAGCCATGACCCGCACAGCCACCAGCGCCCCGCGGGCAGCCCCGGTCCCCACCCAGCACCTGGCCGAACTCGCCTGGAGGCTGTGCGAGGAGAAAGGCGAGGATGTACTGCTCCCCCGCGAGGAGATCACCGGCCGCATCCACGCCACCGACGGGCAGTTCGAGCGGGCCAAGGGCTACGTCCGCGACCACATCACCATGGAGAAGGGGAAGGCGTTCCTGTCGTACCGCAGCGGCTACATGATCACGATCGACCCCGCGAAGATCTCCGAGTACGCCGCCCTGCGGATGCGCCGCATCAACACCGAACTGCGCCGCCTGCTGTCAGGAGCCATCAACCCCCTCGGCGAGGAAGTGAACAACTACGAGGTCCTGGCCATGTTCCAGGACGAGATCGCCCACATGACCCGCACCTACGACCGCATGCAGAAGGCCACCCTCACCATGCCCAAACCGGTCCGGCAGGCCAAGCCGAAACGGCGGCGCCGCACCACCGCAGGCGCCTGACGTCCGGGAGTGTTCGCGATGGGACGCCCGACCATGCGACGTCCGGCCAGCGCGCGCACCCTCTACAGCGCACTGGCCGACCTCGGCGTGGCCCCGAAGCTCGATGCGCGGCAGCGGCCCGACGGCCCCAAGCGCACCGACACCGCCCTGCTCCTCGGGATCCTGCTCGCCAAGACCGAACTCGACGCCGCCACGCGTGCCGACCCTGCCCAAGAGCCCCCACGCGGGCTCACCCAGCTGCTGGCCGGCTACTGCTCCGCCATCCCCTCACCCGCCGACGAAACCCGCCTGCGCCTCCTCAGCCTCCGCCTGGTCCGCAGCGCCATAGAAGCCACACTCGACGACGACCCCAGCCCCCTGGCCCGCGCCGCCGGGGACTTGGCCCTGGCCGCCGCCAGCCTCATCGACGCCGACCGGCTCACCCGCACCGGCGCCGGCCCCGCAGCGGTCAACGCCTGCACCGACACCGCCGCCCAATCACTGACCGCCGCAACCACCGGTATCAACTCGCGACAGCCGCCGGAGAGAAGCGGACGGAAGCCAACACCATGACCCGCCGCAAACTGATTCCCATGGTCTGGTACTGCAAGTACTGCTACCAGCGGCAGCCGATCGACATCGGCCCTGACGGGAGCCTGATCATCTGTACCGTGTGCGGATACGGGCTGGCCCCACTCGACGAAGTATTCGCCGCCGGCTCCATGCGGACCTGGTGGGAAGGAATCTGCGACGCGTTCTACGCCGAAGCAGCCGCGTACCGGGTGAAGGCCCACATGGATACAGGAGCACGATTCATGCTCGGGGACCTGGCCTTGGATGCGGTGCCCCTGAATGATCCATTCGCCGGGAGAAAGCTGTCGGACTATGCCAAGGCCGTCGGCCTGACGCCCAAGTCCATGAGCCAGTACCGTCGGGTAGCGGCAGCATGGCCTCAGGCCCAGCGGAGCCAGGAGGCGTCATGGTCCGTCCACGCCATACTCGCCTCCCACCCCGACCGCTTCAACATCGTGAAACACCCGCCCCATGGGCAACGGTGGAGCTGCACGGACGCCCAGGGATCCATGAACGTCCTGCACACACATTCAGCCGGTTCCTGAGCTTTTTGTTTAAGGTCGTTGTTGTTTCAGACGGATGTGTTCGGTGAGGTTTTCGGCTCGTTTCACGGTCTTCCCTGGCTCGTAGCGTGGCGCTGGCCTGCGGTTTTGTGATCCGGGCGGGCGGCCGGGGCCGGGTTGGGAGGGTCGCGGAACCCCTGTGGGACGGGCGGTCTTCGCGCGGAGGTTGCGGAACCCCCGGCGGACGCGTGCGGGGGTGAGCCGGCGTGGCTCCGCCAGCCGTTCCCAGGGGCGGCGTAGGTCCTCGGCGAGCGGTCGGGCGAGGCGGAGCTGAGTGTGGGCGACGATGATCAGCCAGGTCCACAGGTCGGCTGTGTGCGGGTCGCGGACCTTCGGAACGGTCCAGCCGAGGGTCTGCTTGAACAGCCGAAAGGTGTGTTCCAGGTCGAAGCGTCGCAGGAACGCCTGCCAGCGCAGGTCGACGTCTTCGCCGGACATCCCGGTCTTGGAAGACCACAGCCAGACCGGTTTCGGGTCGCGGTCACCGGGCAGATAATCTACTTTCAGCCGAATCAACGTGCCGTGGATCAAGGGTAGTTCGTCGATGTGGTCGAGCCAGGGGCCGCGTGCCGTCAGGCGCGGGTGCATCCGGTCCCAGGAGAGGGCCCCGGCCGTGCCGTAGCGGGTGGTGGTGCAGGTGGTGGCCTGATCGGGAGTGTGCCAGGAGTCGGGTTTGGAGAAGGTGAGTACGCCGCCGTGCTTGCGGGGCTGCCCACCGCGTGGGGTGGAGCGGCGCGGTCCGGCGTCGCGGAGCATGACCCGGTCCGAGCGCAGGCGGCCGACGAGCTCGAGGGGCAGGTCGGCCAGGACGTAGGCGAGGCGGGTGACGTCGTAGCCGGCGTCCATGACGACGAGGATGTCCGGGTCGCCAGGCTTCCACTGGCCGGCCCGCAGGAGCCGGGTGAAGACGTCGCGGAGCTGGGAGGCTGTCACCGCGGTGGCGTCGTCAGCGGGTCCCAGCCGGATCGCGTCCAGCACGGCGGTCCACGATGTCCGTCCCGTTTCCAGGGCGACGACGAAGGAGTACGGCCAGCCGGGGATGAACTGATCCGCGCTACGGCCTCGGCCGTAAACGTGGCAGAACAGCAGGTCCGGGCTGGTAGGGGCATCGGGCCGCAGCCAGTTGCTCACATCCACCGCGAGGACGATCCGCCCGTCTGCAGCCCTCGGCAACGGTGTGGAGGCAAGCAGCCGCCGCAGACGGCGTGGCTCCAGCCAGCCGTGGTTGACCGCGTCGTACATCGCCCCGTGCCCACGCCGGTGCTCGGCCGTCAGCGTGAGCTCGACCAGTGACCTGACCGGCCCGTCCGCACACAGCACCGCGTCGGTCAGCTCGAAGAGCGCGTCCGCACGGGAGTAGAGGCAGTCGTAGAACTCGACACGAAAGCGGGACAGCACACCCAACGCCTCGCGTCCGGACACATCGGCAGGCAGACTCATACGCAGCGGCCGTTCTCTGGTACTTCGTTACTCGACATCTCGAAGCGTGGAGAACGGCCGCCTCCGCCGTCCCGGGAAAGACCGCAGATCAGCAGGTCGGGTGACGAGCGAGGATAAACGCCAAGCTAAGAGACATGGAACTTCCTGCCGATCAGCGTGGCAACCCTCGACGCGGTCCACACCTGGTCCTCCACCCAGCCATGCGCGGCCGGCCCCTCCTCCAAAAACCCCGCCAGTCTCTCCAGGCAGTACGGGGACAGCCGGCACCGAGACCCATTCGGACCGCGCGAGGCCAGAGCTTGAACACCCCCGTCCCGCCACAACTGCTGCCACACGTAAGCCGACTTCACGCTCACCCGCAGCCGACGGGCCACCTCCGACGGCTTGACCTGCTGCTCGAACAGTTCAGCCGCCTGCATCCGTACCGTCTCGCGCCGCTGACGTCCTGCCGGCGTCAGACCGCCCCCATCCGCATATCTCACACACCACGGATACAGCCACCCACCCACACCCAGCAGCGACTTCGCAACAATTCACCCCAACGAGCTGAAGTCAGTAATCCAGTGATCAGCCCGTACAGGGGTTGTGACCGAGATACGCGCCAAAGGGGCAACGGGATGATCTCGAAGCCCTGAGCGCCGGGCCCGTCCCGTATTTCAGAGGGACACCTACGCTGTTCTGCCAGCGGCAGAACACCGGCCGGACCGGTCTCGACGATCACTACAGTCCAGTCTCATGACGACGATTACGACGCGTACGGTCGAGTACCCGGCCGACGGTTTGACGATGATCGGGCACCTCGCGCTCCCGGCCGGTGTCGACCGCCGGCCCGCAGTGCTGCTCGGACCAGAGGGCATGGGGCTCAGCGACGTCGAGCGCCGCCGGGCCGATGCTCTCGCCGAGCTGGGATATGTAGCGCTGGCCTTCGACCTTCACGGCGGGCGCTATTTGGGTGACCCCGAGGAGATGCTGGCCCGTTGCCTGCCGCTGCTCGCTGATCCCGGCCGGATGCGGGGCATCGGCCACGCGGCGCTCGACGAGTTGCGCGCCGAACCGCGGGCCGACCCCGACCGGATCGCCGCCGTCGGCTACGGCACCGGGGGCGCCATCGCGCTGGAACTCGGGCGCGACGGCGTCAACCTGCGGGCGATCGGGACAGTCAACGCAACTACCACGGGCCGACCGGGCGAGGCAGCGCGCATCCGCTGCCCGGTGTGGGCCGGGGTCGGATCGGAAGACCCGATCATGCCGCCCGCGCAACGAAACGCGTTCACCGCTGAGATGCAGGCCGCGGGCGTCGACTGGCGCCTCGCGGTCTACGGCGGCGCCTTGCACGCCTTCCACCACCCGCCGGTCGACCACCCCGTGGTCCCCGGTGTCGGCTACCACCCACAGCACGCGCAGCGAGCCTGGCGCGACGTCGTCGACCTGCTCGCCGAGTGCCTGCCCGTGACGGAGGATCTGGGGGCATGACCCAGGCAAACATGCTGGCGCCAGGACTGGTCAGCGTCGCGCACTGACAGTCTCTCTCCCCCCCCTCCCCGCGAACTCCGCCACAGCATGCGGGTCGGCCGACAGCAGCCGACCCCAGCGGGCATGCGCGCACTGTCGGTCGTGCGCAGCGTGTCGACCTCGGGGCCGTAGCGGGCAGCGTGGAAACGCAGCATAGGCCTGGAGTCGGGCGACGGATGCGACGACAACCGGCAGAAAACATGGGCCCGGTGCGAGGGTCAGCAACCCATTTCGCACCGGCAGCCTCATCGCACGGCTCGGCCCCTCGGGCCGCCGCGGTCACTTCTTCAGGGTCGGGGCGGCCAGGACGAGCCGCCCCATCCCGCACGTGCGACCGGGGTCCTCGTAGGAGATCGCGAGGCGCTTGCCGTTCGTGATGTCGAGCGACAGCGTCTTCGGTGATCCGATCCGGACTTCGCCGGTCCATACGGACGCGCCGTCCACCTCCACGTTGATCCGGGCCGTCGGTTTCTTCGAGGAGTCGTCGACGCCCGCGACCATGGTCAGGGTCTTCCAGGCGCCGCCCAGGTCGTACTGCGCCGCGCCGTCGCAGATCTCGTAGGGCCCGGCCGGCACCAGGGCGGTGTCGTAGTGCTGGGAGCTCAGCGTCCCGTTGCCCACGTCGAACCACGCGTACTCGCTCTTGGCGACCGGGTCCAGGGTGGTGAGCGAGACCCCGGCAGGGTGGGACGGGACGGAACCCGAAGCCGAAGGCTGCGACGCCGGCCGGTCACCGCCCGCCCGGTTCGGGCCGTCCGCGTCCTTGTTCCCGTCCTTGTCGCCGAGCAGCGGTACGCCTACCACCGCGGCCGCCGCCAGGACCAGTACCCCTGCCACCGCGCTCAGCACCGGGCCGGTCCGCCGCTTGCGCGGGGGCGGAGCGGGCGGCAGTGGCGGGACCTGCGGTTTCGCCGGTATCGGAGGCGTGTCCCGGACGTCCCGTCCCATGGAGACCACCGCCTGGCGGACGTCCCGCACCCACGCGGCCAGGCTGAGCGGCCGCTGCCCCGGGTCGGCCGAGCAGAGCGCTGCGATCCGCCCCGTCGTTCGGCGTCCAGGGCCGCGATCTGCGGCAGAGCGGCCATCGCGTCGGCGAGCAGCCCCGGGGTGGCGGGCGGCGACTGCCCGCTCAGGAGGAAGTAGGCGATCGCCCCGAAGGCGTACCGGTCCGTGCCCGGCGTGCGCCTGCCGTCGAAGACCTCGGGGGCCGCGTAGCCGGGGGTGAACCAGATCTCGGCCGTCTGGTGGTCGGCGGTCAGTTTGCTGAGGCCGAAGTCCACCAGGGTGGCCTGTCCGTGCGCGTCGACCATCACGTTGCCGGGGGAAAGGTCGCCGTGGATCACTTGGCGGCCGGACGGAGTGGCCTTCCCCGAGTGCAGCCAGTCCAGTACGTCCGCCAGCTGTTCCAGGGTCCGTACGATCTCGCGCCGCTCGGCCGGCAGGGAGAGGTCCCGCTCGGCCCGCCAGTCGCGCAGGTCGAGCCCGTCGACGTGGTTCATGACGAGGACCAGGGCGCGCCCGGCCCGGTCCGAGGCCTCCCCGGGCCGGTGAACGGGCGGCCCCTCGAAGTGCTCCCGCACGCCGACGACCCCCGGCCGGTGGACGAACCGCAGCAGTTCCGCCTGCTCGTTCCACCGCGCGCTGATCCGCTCGAACTCCTCGGACGTGAGGGTCGCCTTGGAGTCCAGCACCTTGACGACGACGGGCTCGGATCCGCCGGCGAGCTCGATCTCGGCGAGATGGATCACGGCCTCCCCGCCGCGCCCGATGGACCGCAACAACCGGTATCGGTCGGGTGCCGTGTCAGGTCCGATGTGCAGGCTATCGCCGCTCAACCTACCCCCAGGAGCGATCATTTGATTGGAGATCAGCTTCGTCGGCGGGGGCGCGCGTGGTCAAGGAGAAATCGGGTGTCCAGCCTTCTGGATGCCTGTGAGAATCCCGACTTCAGCGGGTGGCGTCGCCGATGAAGGTGGCCCAGGTAGCGGGACGGTGCGGCCGGGGCTCCGGAGGACAGATACGTGCGAACCGTGCGCCGGTCGAGCCCTGTTTGTCTTGCGATCTTCGAAAGGCTCACGGCCGCGGACTCAAACAGCCCACGAAAGCGTCGAAGCTCTTGGCTTTGTTCCCGTCAAAGAGCAGCGTTTCGACAGCGGTTCGGGAGTCACCCTGGCCGTCGGCGCAGACCCGTTGTTCATGACGCCGGGCGGCACCGCCCACCGCCGGGAAGCCGTTCCGGCGGTCCGGGCGTCCTCGGAAGTCGGGTAGCCGGGGGACAAAGACGCTGGCTACGGAGTCAGGTCACTGGTGGCGCGGCTTCGACGCCGACTCGCGGTCCCCTGGGGCGGTCGGTGAGCTTGCACCCCGCGGCCATCTGCGGCGCTCCCCCGGCGCTCCGGACGGCTGGGTCGTTGACCGGTCGTGACCTTCGGCGAAGGCCAGCCCAGGAGGCGGGAGGCCTGCTGCGGCGCCACCGCCTGCCGCGTCTCCTTCCCGTCCGGCGGCGGCCTGCGGCCCTTGGGGGGACCCGGCCGCCGCCGGCCTGGACGAGGCGTGGAGATGACGTGGTGGTCGGTCAGGATCTCTTCTGTGCACGGGGTGTTACGAGTCCCGGCCCACCGGCAGGTCACAGAGGCCGGGGGCGGACAGGTGGAGAACCTCGTAGCGCTCTGTCGCGTCCTCGTCCGGCGCCGACGTGTCCGTCCACAACACGAACCGCAGCAGCTGCCAGTGGTGAGGGTCGACCGCAAGTGCGGCAGTGTGCACGCCGTCATGGCGGGAGAGCTGTTGCAACTGCTCAACCTCCCGCTCGATCAGCTGGGACAGGCCCAGACCGGTGCCGTCCGGATCCGTGTCAGAGGGCATGGAGGTGAGACGGCGCGAGGCTGCCTGGGGAGGCGCGGTGCGGGCGGGGCCGGCGGGGCAGGCGATGCCGACCCAATGCCGGGCGACCGGGCGGCCGAAGTCCCGGATGATGTTCTGGAATCCGCCTCCGCCGACGAGGAACTGGGCCATCGCGCCGGTGTCGTTCCAAAGGTAGAAGGGGGCGTACTGGTTGACCGGCGAGCCGCCGATGCCGCGTTCACGAATGAGATAGGCCTTCAGGCCCAGTCCGGCCCGGTCGTCGAGGACATGCCCTCCATCGCGCACACGCTTGCGGATGATCTTCATGTCGTAATCGGCAGGCAGGGTGATCTCGTACTGCTGGGCGTACACGAAGAGTGCTGCCTTTCTTGGTGAATGGTCAGGCATTCAGCGGGTCGGCGCAGTATTCGGCATCCGTGACAGGGGCGCCGCGCTCTGCCTCGGTGCCGTCCTCGGCGACTTCCTGGATGGCCAAATGCGTCATGAAGGTGGTGGGCGAGGCTCCGTGCCAGTGCCACTCGCCCGGTGCGATGCGCACGGTGTCGCCGGCGCGGATGGCGTGCACCCCTTCGCCACGGCACTGGACGAGCCCGGTTCCCTCGGTGACGTGAAGGACTTGGCCGAAAGGGTGGCGGTGCCATGCGGTGCGGGCGCCGGGCGCGAAGTGAACGCTGTCCACCCGGAAGCGCGATAGCCCTTCGGGTTCGGCAATCTCGTCGACCCACGCCGCGCCGGAAACCCATTCGGGTGGTGCGACGGCGGCGGGCCGGGGTGTACGGGCAATACGCATGAAGGCAGGCCGCTCGTCTACTTGTGGGTGGTAGCGATGTGCGCGGTCAACAGGCCCAGCACGCCGCTGATCGCCTGGTCGAACGGCTGCACCGAGTCGGCGGCGCGAGCCAGGACGTAGCCGCCCTGCAGGACCGCGACGACGGTCGCGGCGACTGCCTGCGGGTCCAGCGCGGTGTCCAGCTCCCCGCGCTCGCGTCCCTCGGTCAGGACCTCGGCAATGCGCTGCCGCAGCCAGGCCAGGGTCTCGTCGACCGGGGCTCGCAGCGTCGGGTCGCCCATGACGTCCGGATCCTGGGTGAGACGTCCGACGGGACAGCCCTTGAGGACATCCCTCTCCCGATACAGGTACGCGGTGACACGGTCCAGGGCTGTGCCCGGTGCGGAAAACTGCTCCTCCGCCTTGGCGCGCATCTCCTCGGCGGTGCGGCGGATCGCGGCGAGCGCCAGGTCCGGCTTGCCGGCGAAGTGGTGGTACATGCTGCCCTGCCCGGCCCCGGCCCGTTGCTGGATCGCCCTCGGACTCGTGCCGGTGTAGCCGCGTTCCCACAGCAGTTCGCGCGTGCTTTCGATGAGGCGTTCAGCAGTACGCATGCAAGGAGTGTACAGAGCAGTAGGTACAGAAGCGGCTTGCGGGTTCCGACTCCTCGGTGGCGGTGGGAACGTCCTGCCCGTTCCATAGCCGGCCGAAGAGCGTGGACCGTTTCCGGGCAGGCATGGCATCGGGCTGATGGACGTGGCTCGGTTGCGTCGCGTGCTGGCCGGGCTCCCGCTGCCGCGGGCCGCCGACGGCCGGCCCGTGTCGGCCGCGGACGTCTCGCCGCGCTGTTTGCGGGACAGCCCTGAGGCAGCATCTTGGCCGGCCCCCTCGGCGAGGAAGGCGCAACCCACCGGGTGCTGACGCGGAACGGCCTGATCCGCCCGCAGGAAGTATCGCCGGCTCCCACGAACGTCTGTGAACGTGACCCACCCGGCACTAGCATCCGACCGGCCAGTAGTACGCCGTCCGAGCAGCCATCCTCGAAGGGGTCTCCTGCATGCGCCTGAACTCCCGCATCGCCCCCGCCGCCCTCGCCGTGGCCGCCCTCCTGCTCGGCGCCCTCCCCGCCCAGGCCCAGGCCCAGGCCCACCCCGACCGAGCCCCCGACCGGGTCACGGTCGGTGACCGTACCTTCATCGCCGACGGCCAAGGCCGCGCGCTCCAGTGGCGCGGCTTCAACCTCGCCGACAAGAGCAGCCGAGGCACCAACGCGTTCGCCGACATCCACGAGAGCGACCTCCAAGACATGGCCGCCCGGGGCTTCAACCTTGCGCGCCTCGCGTTCTTCTGGGACGACCTCGAACCCACCCCTGGGCACTACGACCGCGGCTACCTCACCAAGATGCGCCGCATCCTCGACTGGGCCGACCGCTACCACATCAAGGTCATCCTCGATGCCCACCAGGACGTGTACGGGCCCCACTTCGGCTCCCGCGGTGTCCCAGACTGGGCCACGCGTGACGAGGGGTTGCCGTTCTCGCCGATACCCGACGACTGGTTCTCCGAGTACTTCGAGCCGTCCGTACAGACCGCCTTCGACCACCTGTACAAGGACGCCGACCTCCGCGCCGCGCACGCCCGCATGTGGATGACGGTCGCCTCCGCCCTGGGCAGGCACCCGGCGCTGCTCGGCTACGACCTGATGAACGAGCCGTTCGCGAAGTTCCTCGAAGGCGAAGACCTCCCCGCCGCCGCGGCCCGCTTCGAGGCCACCGAGCTCACCGAACTGTGGAACCGCCTTGCCCAGGCGATCCGCCTGGTCGACCGCAAGTCGTGGGTCTTCGTCGAACCCACCGTCATCGTCGGTCTCGGCGTCCCCACCCGGATGGGTCACGTCGACGACCTGCACGCCGGCTACGCGCCGCACTTCTACGAAACCGCGATGGAGACCGGCGCCGACTACGACCCCAACGGCACCTTCATCCCCGCCTACGAGGCCGCGATCAGCGACTACCCGTCCCGTAACCGCATGCCGGTGATCGTCGGGGAGTGGGGCGGCAACCCCTACGTTCCGCACGCGAGCCGGTTCGTCACCGACATGACGGCCTCCCTGGACCGCTTCTCCAGCGGCTGGACGTGGTGGCAATGGTGCCACGGCGGCGGCTACTGCTTCCTCGACCAGACGGGCGCCGCGAAGCCCAACGCCCAGCTGCTCGTCCAGCCGTACGCGCGAGCCGTCGCGGGCGACCCGCTCAGGTTCGCGTACGACCCGGCCACCCGCACCTACACGCTCACCTTCCGCACCCGCGGCAACGCCGAGGGGCCCACCCAGATCACCGTGCCCAGGGACACGTACCCAGGCGGCTACCGCGTCGATGTTCAAGGCAGCAAGGCCAGTTGGGACCAGCACAGCAAGACCGTCACCGTGAGCACCCACGGCAGAGCCGGAACCACGTACAAAGTCACGATCAGCCCGAGGTAGCCCACCCGAATCACTCGGGGACTGCCGCCCACGGCCCCCTACATCAACCGAAGAAACGCCTTCTCCACATCACTGCGGACGAGCACCTGCCCCGGAGCCGCAGGGCGCGCCCGTACGCGGCGGCTGCGCGGCAATGCGACGGATCGCCATCGCCCACCGGGCCGCACTGCACCTTGTGCTGACTTGGCTGAGCGCGCGTAGCGGAGCCGATGTCCTCCTGGTCAACGGCTCCGACAGCGCAGCCTCCCCGCGCCTGTCCCCTCATGCCGCTCACAGCCGCGATCTCGTGCTGCGAGGGGTCCAGGAGATTGCCGCGCGCGGGCTGCGCTCCGTGGCCATCGACCACGAGGGTCTTACCTGCCTCGTCCTCCCCCTGGACAGCACGCCGGGAGTCGCCGCTCCCCTCCTCGTCGCCGTCGCGTCCAGCCCGGCACCGCCTGGACTGGCGCATCTGCTCGCCGACGCTACGCACGCCATGAGCCTGAGCTGGCAGGCGGAACACACCCAACGCCGGTGGAAACGCCTGAGCACCGCCGAGGCCCGCAACAGGGAAGCGGTACTACATCTCCTGATGAACAGTCACACCGGCGTCGCCCGCCAGATCGCCGGAGCATTACAGCCCGACCTGCCCGAACAAGTGCGGGTGTACGTCATCGAAGGACCGCCGACCGCACGTGACCGGGTGGCACAGGAGATGGCCGAGGAGGACGCGGACGCATGGATCGTCCCGTGCCCGGTGTACACCGGGCACGTGCTCGTCCTCGCACCGGCCCGCGCCGAAACCCCAGGGGACGCCTCCCCGACAGCTGTCGCCCTCCGCCGTGCGCAAGCGCTTGGCGCGCGTCGAAGCACTCCTCGAACACTCTTTGCTGCGCCCACCCAGCGCCGTCCACGACCTGCGGCTCGCCCAGCGGGCACTCGCCCTCGGCGCCCCGACCGAGGTGCTGCCTGCGTGTGAAGCCCAGACCCGGCGAGGAGTGGAGGAGTGAGCGCAGCAGTGCGGACTGCCACCTGGTGAGGCGACGGCGCGGAGCGGCAGGCGGGTGAGCAACCCCACGTCCGAAGCGTGACGACTGCTCAGTTTCGCTGGCCCACGACACCCCGCACCATCAGGTACGGGGAGCCTGCCCGCGCGCTCACGGGCGGGGAGACCGGAACCAGCGCGAAGGGCGGCGCGGGAGTCCGGATGCTGTGTACGGTCCCGGGCCGCAGGCCGGCGGGCGCCCGCAGCATCTGAGGAGGAACGTGAGGGGTGTCTGAGTCAGAGCGGCCTGATGTTCGAGGCCTGTAAGCCCTTCGGGCCGGTCTTGACTTCGAATTCGACCTTCTGGCCCTCCTGTAACGTCTTGAACCCCTCAATCCTGATCTCCGAGAAGTGGGCGAAGAGATCATCACCTCCACCCTCCGGCGTGATGTACCCGAACCCCTTGGCGTCGTTGAACCACTTGACCGTTCCAGTCGCCATCATGTCGCCCTTCTGGTTGAACGAAGCCACGCCAGACATCCAGCTCTGCCGTGGTCGTGATCGACAATCAGGTTAGCGTCACCGCCTTTCGAGCGGGGGCAGGATGCCGAGATACCCGATGCAGCACGTCAAACAGAAGATCGTCACGCTGCTCAGGCCCCGCCGCAAGCGCGAGTCTCACAAGGAGGTCTGCATCGAGCGGAGGGCGGCCTCGCTGCGGCGGCTGGGCGAGCGCGGCCGACGCCGACCAGCGGCGGCCCCCTGCCTCATCAGTGAGGTGCGGTCAGGCACCCAGCGGGCCGCAGGGGAAGGCGGAGCTCGAGGTCAAGAGCACCGTCGGCGGGGCCGTTTCAGCGCGCGCCGGAGACGTGTCGTACCGGTCGCTTGCCGAAAGGAGCGGGTTTCCCGCAGTCGGCTTGAAACGCCCCCCTCAGACACTGACTGAGGGCACGAGGGTGGACAGGCTGTGTTCATGCAAATACAGTGAGTTCGGGGCCTGCGAGAGCAGGAAATGGGGGTGAATGGCGGCTGCGATGCCGCCTTATCTGCGATTCTGCGGGCTGTCTACGGGAAGTTGCCCATAGAGCCCGTGAAGCCGCGCGGTTCGGGTCAGATTCACTCCCCCATCCCGGTTTTCAGCGCCGCAAAGGCTGCCGCCATCGGCACTGAATTCAACTCGTCCGCGACACACCCATACCGAAGGAGAGGCGATCACGCCTTTATCGGCAGCTGACCTCGCAAAGCTCGGGGACGCGCCCATCACGATCCAGTCGACGTTCTTCCCGAACATCTTCCTGCGCATGGACGGGACCGGGGTAACCTCCTTCACCGACCCCGGCGGCGGGACCGTCAACTGCCAGTACGGCCCCGGCCCCTGGACAGCGTGCAAGGTCCGACCGCAGGCAGATGGTTCGTACGCCTTCGAGTCGATGGCCTTCGCGAACGTGTTCCTGCGCATGGACGGCACCGGGGTCCCCGCCACGATGGCCGGCGGAGGGAAGGTCAACTGCCAATACGGCGCCCACCCCTACGAGAAATACCACCTTCGCGCCCAGGCGGACGGTTCGTTCTCCTTCGAGTCGGCGGCCTTCCCCGGTATTTACCTGCGCATGGTGACCGGCAGCGGGGTGACCACCGCCACCGGCCCCGGCGGAACGGTGAACTGCCAGGTCAACGCCAACGGCGGCGAGCACGAGAAGTTCTATCTCGACAGGGCCTGATGACCGGGTCGCCCGCGCGAATTTCACACTTGGTTTCGCGCGTGGTTTCTCGCGAATACGTACGTGACATGGGGTAGAGCACCCCGGAAACGCGAAAGCGCCTCCTCCGCCGGGTAGCGGAGAAGGTGCTTTCTGCCAAATCTGCCTTCAGCGGACCAGGCCCGCGCCCTCGGATGGTTCGGTGAATTCCGAAACCCGGCCGATAGCGCTCCGACTCCGGCACGGGGAGAGGCCGTACCGGTGAACTCGGAAGCGGCCCGATGCCGGAGACGGACCTGAAGGGGCAGCTCGCGAAACGATTCCACGAAGTCAACGGCGACCACCCGTTGACCGGCGCCGACGACGCGTACGTCAGCACGCGGTTCCTCACCCTGGAGGACCTGTGCGCGGCCCCGGCCGTGACGCCGACGAGGTCCGCCGGCTGATGCTGGGGCGGCGCCTGCCGCTGCCGGGTTTGCTACTAGGTGTTCGCGCCGTTGGCGCGGCGGGACCTCGCGCCTGTTCCTGCCCGCCACGGAGACCCCGTCCGCCTGCAAAGGCCCGCTGGCGCATCGAGCACGACTACCGCGAACTGAAGACAGGCCTCGGCCTGTACCACTTCGAGGGACTACCGCGGACGGCCTCGGGACGCACGGGGTGGTGGCCCTGCCGCGGTGATGGCCTCGTCGAGTCGCAGAGGCCGAGACCTCGGGCTGGTGGCTGCTTGCATCCGGCGCGCCTGCAAGCAGCCGCCCGGGAGCCCTCGGCGTCCTCACCCGCCATGGGCGACGCACACTCGGACGTCACATACCTGCGAGGGTGAGCAGCCGGTGCATGTCTGCGGATAGCAGGTTGGGGTTGGTCGGCTGCAGTGGCCTCGACGGATTCCGACGGATCGGCCGGCAGCCGCGTCAGGTCCTCCGCGGGAAGCCGGGGATGCGTTGCGACGGCGCAGCGCACTGTGTGATCGGGATCGGCCGCAAGGCGAGGCACGGTCTCCACGGGCAAGTCGAGGTCGCGCGGGGCCAACTGTCTCATTCTCGGATCCGGGTCCGTGGCCAGACGTCGAAGGACGTCCGCCGGAAGAGGGAAGTCATCGGCCGGACGCCACCGGACCATCTTGTCCGGACGATGGGTGCGGTCGATGCGCTCAGCGGTCTCGGGATCGATCGGGTCTCGGGAATGGAGGGCCATCGTGGTGCGGACGCTGCTCTCCTCGTCGTCGAGCAGTTGGGCAACAAGCGGCGCCGGGAGGTGGTCGGACATCGCTGCCGAGGCACGGAAGCAGACGTACGGCGAGTCCACGTGCGGCAGAGGGTCGGCCGTCACCCACGGCAGGCGCAGTGCCCGAAGTCGCGAGCCAGTCCAGCGGGGGCACGTCGGACAGGATCTGTGCATGGATCGCGGCGCGAGTCGGCTCCGGGGTGTCCTGACGGGCGAAGACGCGGAGCGTGACTCGCAGGTTGGGATCCTGGGCGAGCTTGTCGCTCAGCGCCGGTGGGAGGTCGGGGTGTTCTGCGAGTTCCCCACGCACTTCTTCGTCCGGATCGTCGGCCAGCCAGCGGGCGGTGGCGGTGTCCAACGTGCAGTGGCGCACCGCGCCGACGCGCGTGACCGGGTCGGCCAGCAGCGCCGGAACAAGGTCTGCCGGCGGAACGGGATGGGGAACCCGGCGAAAGTAGGTCGCGCAAGCTCCTGCTCGTACCGAGCCGTCGGGATCCGTCAGCAGCAGCCGACGCACCGGTTCAGGGGCCGTCGTCCACCATTGTGCGAGCGTCGCCCGGACCTTCGGGTCGGAGTCCGCTGCCAGCCGGGCCCGCAGGTCTGCCGGTACGTGATCGCTCTCCGCCAGGTGTTCGCGCACCTGTGAATCGGCGTCGTCGAGCAGCCGCTCGAACAGCTCTCGCGGTGCATCGCCAGCACCAACGGTCACAGCCCTGCGTATCGCGGGATCCGGGTGCTCGGCAAGCATCATCCGGAAGGCGTGCGGGAGGCTGCGGTTGAGAGCGAGAGAATGCGTGAGCCAGAGATCGTCTGTGGCAATGATCTCGGTGATCATGTCATCACTCAGATCTGGCCGCTTGGCCACCCTTCCGAGCCTTTGCGATAGGCGAAGAGGCGAAGAGGCGACGCACGAGCTCGGACGGCAGGGCAGGGTTTCCCGCGAGCCCCTCCACCACCTTGTCGAGAAGAACCGGCAGCGGTATGGCGTCCGACATGGCGAGCGACCCTTCTGCTCAGTGACCTGACCACGGAGTCTCTCACGCGCGTTCGCCGTGGGACCGGCGGCCGCAGCACCATCGTGGGGGCCTCCCTTCACAGTCGCCCCCCTTCCAGAGTCAGCAAGACCAGCCGAAGGCGAACGGCCTGACGACCGGCGCATCATCCGTACGAGGCGCAGCGGGACCGTCAGGGCTCGTCCGGGGCCCCTCCTGCGGCACGACGACCGCATGCGCGGCTGGTTCCTGCCTCTCCCCCAACCGCGACCCCCGTATTTACTCGGCGACCGGGCTGTGAGGTCGACGGGGCTCCGTGTCCCGCCAGGAGCCATCCGGGCGTCGTCGGAGACGGGCTCGGCCCGGGCGATGGCACACAGCCTCGCAGCCATGTCCCACAGCGGCCCGCAGCCACACGGGCGGTACTGCTCCGCGCCCCCGAAACGCGCTGGGGCGGCGGGGTTCTGGTGGCTGAAGTCCCGGTCGAAACCGACTGTGCCTCGCGGCGTGATTGCTCATGTGGGCGACCTGTGAACCGGTCGACCTTGAGGTTCCACCACAGGGGGCAATTTGGTCTATTTCTGCACAGATCAGAATTATGAGTAGATGTTTGCAGCCAGCTCACAGGTCGGAGCGAAGCGTCTCGTCGCGGGCCGTTTCAGGCAATGCCGATCACGGGGTGGCTTTCTTCCCGTATCCGCATCCACAACCCGCACAGCCACGTCAGGTTCGGCGGGCGGGGGCCGGAAGACCGACACCGGAAACGGCGCACGGCGTCCTGTCCCCGACCCAACGCATGGAACTCACCGCCACGGCACGGAACTGCCCCACCAGGTCCCACCGAGCGCGAGGAGAAGAACAGCGTCGCCATCGCCTCCAACGAGTCGTTCGGCTGGACGAAGACGTTCACAGACCCGCGTCTCTGCGCGGCCATCGTCGACCGCCTCACCTTCAACGGCACCATCATCGAAACCGGCACCGACTCCTACCGCCTCGCCGGCACCCGGGCGCGATTTGAGGAACCCACCAAGGCCAGCTGACGTCTGCCGCTACCTCCCTAGACGGCCGGCCGCCCTGACGGGCGGCTGGCCGTGCCGCATTCGCGATGACGACCGTGCTGCCCTGTATCGAGCACCTGTTTCCGAACCGGGCATGACATCCAAGGAAACCATTCGGGTCAGGCAAGTAGCGCCAAAACTTCGGCGAGATGACAATGAAGTGCATGCGCACGGCTCGTGCGAGACCGGTGAGCGCGGAGATCCGTACGACGGCGAGTCGGCCGTTCCACGACGGCGGGAGACCGCATGAGCGCCTTCGAGCTGACCATCCAGGCAACGATCGCGATGATCCTCCTGGTCGATCCATTCATCCGCGGCATCTTCTTCCGCATGCTCACCGAGAACGAACCTGAACGCCGACGCGAGTACGTCGGCCGCATCATGATGACGATCGCGATCACGCTGGGTGGTGCGGCCCTGGTCGGCAAGGAGCTTCTCGACCTGGTCGGGATCAACCTGGGCGCGTTCGGCCTGGCGGGCGGTCTGGTGCTGACACTCATGGGCTTCGAGATGCTCTTCGGCGGCGAGCCGACGCGCGCGCAGGGCGGTGCCTCGGCACACGATGAACCGGCGCCGAAGTCGGCCGAGGACTCGATCGTGGTGCCCTACGCCATTCCCTTCATGGCCGGCCCTGGCGCCATCACCACAGTGATCACCATTGCCTCAGCGGGTGAGGGCTGGTCCGGCCCCGTTGCCGCGCTCATCGCCGTCAGCATCACCGTGGCTCTGATCCCGGTCGGTCACCTGCTGCTGGTCAACCGAATGAACATGTCGCCCCAGACCATGGCCATCATGACGCGGTTCGGCGGCCTGTTCGTCGCCACGATCGGCATCCAGCTCATGCTCGACGGCATCAAGAGGTACTTCGGCATCACGTGAATGCCCGGGCCCCGAGCCGTCGTCCTGGCTCCTTGGGAAGTGTGCGCCGGCGGTGCTCACGTTCCGCCGCGCCGGGAGCCGCCGCACGCCAGGGATCGCGTTCCTGGCCGGAACAATGAGTCCGGTGAGCACGCATCGAGTACCACAGGCGCAGCGCGCGTTCCTGGTGGCGAGCATCGCCATGGGCCTTGTGGTGTGGTCGGTGGCGTTCAATCTGGGTGCCTTCGGGGTGGTCTTCTTCAAGGACGTCTTCGCGGTGATCGTCACTGCCACAGTCGCCCTGCTGGTGTCCTTTGTGGTCCCCGAAGTCTTCGTCGGGCCCCGGTGGGCGGTGCGTCTGCTGCTGGCCGCGCCGGCAGCATGGCTCATCGCCGCCGTGACGATCGACCATTCGGTGACGGAGGCGGCTGCCGACCCGGTCCTCGGCCCCATCGGACTGTGCGTGGCACTGGCCGCCACCCCTTACACCCTCTGGCTGATGATCACCGCACTCGTGCCCGAGCTCGAACAGGTCCGGGGCCCGGCGTCAGATGGCTAGTCAGGCAGCCCGCGCGAGCTACGGCCGGGGCCGCTGGCGGTTCGGCCCATGCCGTTCGCGGCCGTTGATTTTCTTCGCAGCGTCGCAGCCACGCGAGTCCTGGCCGACGGTTCGGGGCGGCTTTGACGCTGGGAGTCGATGACGGTCGCGACGGCTCTGGGGCTTCTTCCATCCCGGCCCCACCCCCTTGAACAGGCAACTCAATGTTCGACGAGACAACCTACCGATCGCCAGGTTCGTGAGATCGGCCAGCCTCATTGAGGCCGGACATGTGCCGTCATCTCTCCTCGAATGAGGGCGGGCATGCCCTTAGGAAGCCGCGGCGAGCGGTGAAGTAGCAGGTGGCCGGGTCGTGGTTCACGGCTCGAGCAGCCGCCCCTCGACATGTCGGCTCGTGGGGAACTGCTCCTGCGATACCTCTAGCGGACAGGGCGCGACCGGCCAGCCGCAGGCGGGAACGATTCGCGCACGCGTTCCCAGGTGGCGTAGCCCTGGAGGAGCTCGACCTGCGTGTGGGTGGGGTTCCCGGCTACTCGGGAACACGGGCATCGGCCAGGGTTTCGATCGCGCTCGTACCGCTGATCCTGCTGACCAAGGACCGCTCGGTCATGGGCCCCCTGGCCCGAGAGGTCGCAGCGCAGTCGTGTGAAGCGCAGCGGGTGGCGGTGGACGTCGCCGCGGTCGATGGCGGTGTCCGCGCCGATCTCGGCGACGAGGTCGGGCCGGACCAAGGTCGCCTCGAGTGGCGTCGTGCTGCCCAAGGCGGAGGAGAACCTCATGCCTGTCCAGGGGTGGCCGGGGCCGGCCGCGGTGAAGTCCGGCATGGCGGGGGGTGCGAAGCCGCACGCCTGCCGGCAGCGCCGTACACGAGAGCACGTGGCAGTCCTCCCAAGACACCAGCATGGCTGGCTCAGCCGACCTAGCGGTGTTCGCGAATGGCGGCGACCTCGCGTACCGCGTCGGCGACGGCGCGGAAGTCCTTGCGCAGGATCTTGGAATGGTTGCTCGCGACCTTCGCACTGACCCGGATGTTCGGATTACGGGCCAGCACCGCATCGAGGTTGCCACGGATCTGCTCCATCACCTTCGGGTCGCCGCCCAGGTTGCCGCCGGTGGCGAGCACGTACCGGGCCGGCACGGTCAGACGGTCGAAGACCGGGTTGAGGGCGGCAGGCGAGCAGAGGTCGTTGGCCTCGATGTTGATTTCGGCGTGCTGTGCGGCGCTCATGCGCGCGGCCAAGCCGAGCGGGCGGGCGATCGGGAACAGCGGGCTCATCATGCGGAACAGCTTGCGGATCTGTTCCCGGGCGGCGTCGCCCTGCCAGTCGTGCGGCAGGGCGCCGTCCACGGACACCAGCCCCAGGGCGCGGTCCGGGTTTTGGGCGGCCCAGTGCACGGCGAGCATGGCGCCGTAGGACCAGCCCACCAGGATCGGCCGCTCCACGCCCCTGGCCGTGAGGACGGCGTCGAGGTCGCGCAGGCACGCTGCAAACGAATAGTCCGTGGCGCGCTTCGACTTGCCGCGGGCGCGCTCGTCGTAGGTGATGTGCCGGTAGCCGCTCCCGAGGTCGGCGATGACGCGCCGCCAGTGCGACTGGTCGGCGTAGGAGCCGTTGAGGTAGACCACGGGACGGCCGGGCCCACCGGTGTCGGTCACGGCCAGTGCGGTGTCATCGATCGACACCATGCCGGTCCAGGCGGACTGCTTGATGGAGGCCATGGCTTGCCTTCTTCCAGGGTCAGAGGTGGATCAGGAGCGGTGGACGGTGATGCCGCAGTAGGAGGTGCGGCGCCTCGAGCTTCGGGCTCTCCTCGGCCCCTTCGGGCCGGGTGCTTCTCAAGGGCTACGAGTCAGATGCTGCGGGCGGTGATGTCGCCGTAGGCGGTGGTCGCGTGGATGCTCAGGCTCGCGCCGACGCCGTCGGTGTTCTTCAGGGCGTTGTGGATGCGGCCGTAGGAGGTGCCGGCATCCAGGGAGGCGCAGACCCCGGCGGCGGCGCCGACCGAGATGTTGCCGTGCTCAGTGCGCAGGGTGACCGTGCCGCGCGCGGCCTCGGCGATGGTCAGGTTGCCCTTCTGGGTGCTGATCTCCGCGGAGCCGACCAGGCGGCCGACCGAGACGTCGCCGGCGAGGAGGGTGAGGCGGGCGCCCGCGGTCTCGTCGAGCTTGACCGAGCCGTGCGAGCCCTCGAAGGTGATGTCTCCGAGCCGTCCGACGCCGCGGAGTTCGGCGCTGGCCGCCTTCGCCTCGATGCGGGAGCCGGCGGGCAGCTGGACAGTGACCTCGATGGACCCGGAGCTGCCGAGGACGCGGTTGTTCGCCTGCGAGGTCTCGATGCGCAGGACGCCGTCGCGGTAGTCGACCGTGGTCTCCTGCGCCGCCTTCACGTCGCGGCCCTTCGAGGCGTCGGCGGGAGCGACCTCGACCGTGGTGTCGGCGCGGTCGGCGGCGATGAACCGGATGCGCCCGGCGGGGATGCCCAGGACGGCGGCGATCGGGGCGGTGGTGTCGAACTTCTGCATTGCTCTTTCCTTCGGCTCGTCGTTTCCGATGAAGGAAAAGCTACGTTGCGTTTCATGATTCTTCAACACCTTCGTTGCACTTGAACAGCATTCTCGCAGGTCAACTTACCTAGATTGTTGCAATGGATTCGAAATTAACGCAACGAAATCATCTCTTCGTTGCAATCGAATGACGGTGAACGCTATGTTGAAGACGCGGCAACCCGACTGCGGAAGGAGCCCGGGTGGCGTGCCTGATGGCCGGCACCGAACCCGCCCACAGCGCCGCACCAGTCGCAAGGAAGCCTCTGGCTTCACCGGCAGGTTCCGGCGCACCATCGGCATGCGTCGCAGGATGCGCAACGCCTCCAGGGTCGCGGCCGCCTGAGCGGGGCGAGCGCAGCGGAGAAGATCGACGGGCGGGCGGCGTACTTGAGATGGTCGATCAGCTCGAGCGAGCCGGCCACCCAGCCGCCCATCGACGGGATCGCTTTGGAGGGCGCGCCGAGCCGGACGACCCGTACGGTGTTGCCGAAGTGCTCCTCGATGCCGCCGCCGGTGGCGCCGATGACGCCCAGCGCATGGGCCTCGTCCACCATCAGCAGCGCGTCGTGGGCGTCGCAGACCTTGCGGATTTCGGGCAGCGGAACGATGTCGCCGTCCATCGAGTAGACGCTGTCGATGACGGCCAGGCGCACCCCGCCCGGGGCGGCGGTCTGCAGCCGGCGCTCCAGGTGGGCGACGTCGTTGTGACGGGAAGCCTCTCCCGTTTGCTGAGCATTCTCCTGCTCGTCGGCACCCTCTTCGCCTTCGACGCGGTGCAGGCCAGCCGAGGCGCGGCCGGACCCGATAGACCGCCTCCCGTAGGGCAGGCAGGGGCAAGACCTTCGAGGGTTGCGTCAAGCATGCCGTGATCGGGCGACGAGGCAGTGAGGGGCAACGAACAGCTCCTTCCTGCTCCGGATGGCGGGAGCGCCAGCGGCCGGCAAGGCCGCCGGAGCCGCCCGGTCCTCGTGGTGGGCCGCTCGGTGAGCAGCTTGTCAGCGTGCGGTATGCGTGCGGGCGCGCAGGTCGAGGGCCTGCTGGTCGCGCTCGGGGCGAAGTGACGTGAGCTGGGCGTTCAGCTCCGGCCAGCCATCGGGCGGGACGGGCTCGCGGACGCGTTCCTCGTCCCATACGGGGCCCGGTACGTGCCATGTGTAGACCCGGTGCTCGAGCTCCCGCTCATCGGCCTCGAGGATGCGGACGGTGTTGAGCGGGTGGGTTCCCGGCGGATTCGCGAGGGGTGTGACGAGCCGGTGAGCGAAGAGGTGGGCGATGCGGTTCTCCCACCATGACAGGCGCCGACGCGGGACACTGTGCCGGGCGTCCCGGGCGAAGGCGTGGGCGTCCATGGCACCCGAGCTGCGGATCGTCTCCGGCATCTGGCGATGGGCTTCGGTGAGCCGGACGGGGCGTGGCGTCTTCGTCTTCCGATCCGGTTGGGACGGTTCGGGCAGATGGGCCTCCTGCCCGAGACGGTCCTGCATTCCGACGCGGCAGGAAGTGCGCAGCCGCCGTGTCCGCAACCGTTCCTTGTCGGGGGCGTCGGCGAGTTCGAGGAGCCCGGGACAGATGTCGCACAGCTGCAGGAGAACGCCGGCGCGGTCCTGTGGGTAGGGGCTGGGCCACCAGGAGCGGGGCTCGACGGCGGTGCGCCCGCAGAACGCGCAGCCCTTCTCGTGATGCGGTTCGGCGGCAAGGCCGGTGACGATCGGCCAGGACGCCCAGAAGGCGCCGCCATCGAGGTACTGCGAGGAGTGCTCCAGGCCGCCAATGAGCAGGCAGGTGTCGCACAGGCCGACCGTGGAAGCGCCGGCGTCATGGCCCACGAAGGCTATGCGTTCGCATCGGACATCGCGGCGGCACCACGAGCAGCTCGGCAACGCGTCCGGGCCGGGCTCCTCCGGGGGCTCGCAGTAGCACAACTTCCAGGTAGCGGTGAGGTCCGGCGAGAACGGGCTGCTCGTGCTGCGAGTCATGCCCGCACGTGAGGAGCGCAAGCGCAGGCCCGGGGGCGACTCGTCCATCCAGGCGGCATCCTTCCCGCCAGGCGGTCGGATTTCTCATGGACAGTCCGCAGGGCGGGATGGGCCGTCACGCGCCGGTCATCCCGCCCGTGGCAACACGGCTGCGATCGTGGCTGCATGAACCCGACCGGCATCCCGCCCCAGAAGCCGCCGCGAAGACACCGGGTTTGCCATGGTGAGCGTCGGCCGCTCCCGGGTCTGGCTGCGCGTCGGCGTCACCCGGGTCCGGGCCGACAGGGTCACCGCCGTCACCCCCGGCGACGACCAGCTCCTCCTCCAGGTCACCGGCGTCCCGGGGAGCCTGGTCCTCCGCCTCCCCACGGGTGCGCAGCGCGCCGGGCGCGACGGTGAGCTCGTCGGCTGGGCCGATGAACTCCTGCGTGTGATCGAGCGGGCCGCGGCCGCGTCCACACGCACCTTGATCACTTTCGAGCCCGCCAACAGCTTCCACGCTGCTGGCTTCGCCGCCCGCTCCCTGACCGGCGACGACCGTCTCCTCATCCGGCCTCCGCTCCAACCTGTCCCCGACGTCGTCCGCCAACGGCCCAGGAATTTGAGACTCCGCACGTGGGACCGCTCAGTTGGACATGTCGACGAAGCGTCCATAGTGGTCCTGGTGGGCGACGGTCAGGGTTGCGGTCGGTCCGTAGCGGTGCTTGGCGTTGATGAGATCGGCCTCCCCGGCGCGGGGCGAGTCCTTCTCGTACGCGTCTCCGCGGTGGATCAGGATGACGAGGTCGGCGTTGTCCTCCAGGGCCCCGGAATCGCGGAGATCACTGATCACGGGTTCCTTGTCGGTGCGCAGTTCTGGGCCTCGGCTGAGCGTGGAGACGGCGAGGACCGGGATCTGGAGTTCCTTGGCCAGGCGTGTGAGGCCGAGGCAGATGTCGGAGACCTCTTCGTAGCGGGAGGTGCGTCGCTGGGTGCCGTGAGGGATGAGCTGCAGCTTGTCGATGACGATCATGCCCGGGCCATGGCGGGCGTGCAGGCGTCGGCAGTGTGCGCGCAGGTCGCTGAAGTTGGCGTAGTGGTCGTCCTGGATGTAGAGGGGGCTGCGTAGACGTCGGGTTCGGCGAGGGGGCGGTCCGGTGGAATGTGAGTCCGGTCCAGGAGGGTCGCGGCGTGGACTTCTGCTTGGACGGCGTCGGTGAAGTCCGCGAGGTCGTGGGGGACGCCCTGGGCGACGAGGTCCTCGATCCGGGCGTGGCCTGCGGGGTACGACGCAGCACCGGCGAGCCGTCGAGTCGTACGCCAATCCGAACACCCCTCCCTCATTCGAAGTAATTCCAGGGTGGGCATTTTTGGCAGTCCACCGTATGGAGCAGGGATGTCGACGACAGATGCCACTGGCAGATGCCGCTCGACGAAAGGGACCGTTCCATGCGTAAGACCGCTCTCCTGCTCGGTTTGGCACTCTCCGCAAGCGTGGCTGCGGCCGCCCCGGCCGCAGCCAACGGCCCCGGCTACCCCCCGAGCGACCAGGCGGTGGTCATCAGCAACGCCTCGACCGGCTTCTATCTGCAGACCGACAACCAGAATGAGAACCGGCCGCAGTACGTCCAGGTGTGGTACCCCTGGCCGCTGGCCAATGAGGGCTCGGGGTCGGTCTGGCGACTCAAGCAGGAGTACGGCGACCACTACGTCATCGAGACCGAACCGATCAAGAACCCGACCCCGGCCTGTCTGACGGTGCCGGACAACGCGAAGGACAACGGCCCGCTGACCGTGACCGACTGCAACGGCGGTCCGGCACAGGACTGGATCGTCCGCGAGGACGGCACCTCCAAGACCTACACCATCACCCCGGCCGGAGCGAACTTCCGGCAGTGGGCAATCACTTCACAGTCGCAAAACTACCCCAACCCTGATGTGTACGTGACCCTCAAGCACTTCACCGGAACCAACGCGCCCACCAACATGCGCTGGAAGATCGACCCGAGGTCGGCCGCCTGACCCCCCGGTCAAGGAAGGCCGACAGGCGCAGGCCCCAGCCCAGCAGGGGCCTACGCCCACGCCGCGGCGGCCCCGCGCGGCTGCTGCGGACCTGCGCCCCTGGGAGAAGCGACAGAGCCGGATCGGCTGACCCCTCTCGCCATCGGGTGAACGGTGACCATCTGACGGCGGATCACATCTGACACCCCCGCTCGAGCGGGGGTGTTCCGCAGTCGTCGGCGTACCGACCGGCGGCGACCAGTAATCGGTTGGAGACGCATCCGTTCTCGCGGAACATGATCGGCACCTCAGCACGTGGGTAAGCCCACTCCTTGGCCAGGGTGTGGATCACCTGCGCGGTGATCTTCTCCCCGGGGACGGCGGTGTGCTGGCGCTCGGCCGCTTCTATGACGGCCGCAGCCAGGGCTTCGGGGCTGCGGACCTTCCGGTTCGCAGCCATGCCTCCAGCCGCTTGAGGCCGGTGCGGCGCAGGGCGGCCGGGGTCTGGTAGTCGGTCAGCAGGACAAGCGGGCCGAGGTTGCCAAGATCCAGGACCCGTTCCAGGGCGGGGAAGATGCTGGTCAGCTGGCCGCGCAGGCGGTTGATCCGGCGGGTACGGTCGGAGTTGGTGTCGGCCCGGCGGCTCGTGAGGACGCGTAGCTCGATGGTGTGTTCGTCGTCCGGTCTCAGGACGGTCAGGTCGCGGCGCATGGAGTTCGAACAGCAGCACCACCAGACAGCTAAACCCTCCCTCGCGGCATGAACCCCTGTGTCCACACTCCGGGGGTCACCTCAAAGAACGGCAGGCCCGTCACGCCGCGATCGGCCTCGACAACGCGGCAATCGCCACTGAGAGGAAGACCGACGCGCAGGCCGTCTCCGAGCTGATGTCCGCGGTCTTCACCAAACTGGGCACCGACCGGCTCGGACTGCGCCGAGCTCTCGGAATCTGACGGTCGGCCTCACGCGGGGCCGCTGCGAGTGCTGCAGCGGCCCCGCGTTGCGCGTCCGGGCGTCACCGTGGCCTCAGGACCTGCGCAGCCGCACCACGTCCCCGGCTCCGCCGGCCGCGAGGACGTCGATCCTGACGCCGGTGTCCGGATCGGTGAAGGTCTGGCCGGGCGCGTACGCCGCCAGATCGAGCGGGGTGCAGCCCGCGGGCGGGGTGGCGGCCGGGTTGCCGTTCATGATCCGGACCGGGCCTTCGCCGGTCGGGGCGGCGGAGTCGACCTTGTAGATGAGGACCCCGGTGGAACAGGCGGCCCGGTCGTTACCCTCGGCGCGACGGGACTCGGCAACGTACGCCGTGGTCTCGCTGGTGCGCAGCACGGCGATCTTGGTACCGCCCGGGCGTTCCACCGGGGTCAGCAGTACCGTGCGGCGCCCGGCCCCCGGCAGACAGGCGACCTGGTCGTCGCGCGTCCAGCCGAGCTTCCAGGAATGCCAGCCGAGGTACTGCGGGGCGGGTCCCGCGATGTTGCCCATGACGTCCCAGCCGCCGACGTGTTGGTGGGCGGCGCCGGTGAAGGAGTAGAGGTCCGGCAGGCCGAAGGTGTGGCCGGTCTCGTGGGCGGCGACCTTGGGGCCCCAGTGCCACATGTCCTGGCCGAAGGTCACGGCCCACTTGAGGCGGGCGCCGTCGGCGGTCACGCCGGGTGTGGCGGGGTCGTAGAGGTAGGTCGGGGAGAACGAGATGGCGGTCGCCGCCTTGGTGGGGACGATGTAGACCATGTCGTAGCGGGAGAGGTCCGTGTACGGATCGGCAGCCGTGATCGCGTCGCGTACGTACTTCTCGTGGCTCTCGAAAGTGAGGCCGCGTGCGAATCCGTACGAGTCGGAGTCCGCCGGCATGTGGATCCAGCGGTGCAGTGGGCTGACGGTGAGACGGAGGCGGCCGTAGCTGGCCGTGCTCAGCCAGTCGGCGGCCGGGGCGAGGTGGGCGGCATAGGCATCGGTGGAGTCGGTGGCCCGCGCGTCAGGGAAGTCCACGAACAGCGTCAGGACGCGGCGGGTGCCGGTGGACGGCTGGAACTGTGTGCGGTCGGTGTCGTGGCCCTCGTCGGTCCAGCCGGTCCTGCCGGGGAGCGCGCAATCGGCGGCGGGGGCGAAGGAATGTGCTGTTTCGGCCGCGGTTGCCGTGGTGGGGGCGGCCAGGCAGGAGAGGAGGGCGGCCGCCGCGGCGGCTGCGCGCCGGGAGTGGGACGGAGTGGACATGGGGGATCCCGTCGTCGAGGGCAGGGTGGGGATGGAGTGGGATGGATTACGCGCGGCCCGCGGCCAGGTCCATCAGCCGGGCCAGGACGTGGCCGCCGGAGGCGGTGACGCCGTCGTGCTCCCACTCGTTGGTGACCCAGACCCGGGTGGCGCCGATCTCACGCGTCGTGCGCAGGGAGAGGCCGGCATCGACGTACATGTCGTCGTGGTAGACGGCCGCGGCGAGGGGAACCTTGTTGGCGGCGAGGCGGCCGGGGTCGTAGAGCGCGGGCCAGTCGGTGCGCCGGGCCAGGAGATCGGCGGCGTCCGCGAAGGGACGCAGAGCCGAGACCTCCCGGAACATCCAGGGGTAGATCATTTCGCCGGTGAGCAGCAGGGGGTCCACGTCCTCGGCGAACTCGGGGAAGCCGGCCAGGGCCCTGGCTGCCGCCCAGCCGGTCGGCCCGGCGCCCTGGCCGTACAGCGTCTCCTGCATGACGGCGAACAGCGGGTTGTCGGTGAATCCGGTCAGGGCCATCACCTGATGGCGGAACGTGTCGGTCAACTCTCCGTCGGAGCCCAGGGATTCGTCCAGCAGCCAGTGGATCCGCTCGAAGCCGTCGCCCATGCCGAGACAGAGGCCGAGGGTGCGCAGACGCCGGGGGGTGAGCCGGTCCCCGTCCGGCAGGCGGACGTCACCGGCCGCGAGGAGATCGGCGATCCTGCGGAGGCGGGGGGCGTCGTCCGGGTAGCGGGCGTAGAAGTCGAGTACCCGCTGGCGCACGCGCGGGTAGGTACGGGCGTACACGTCGTCGGCGGTGGCCGCGAGACCGGGGAGGCCTCCGGTCACGTAGCAGGCCCGCAGACCCTCGGGGGCCTGGGACAGGTAGGTGAGGGTGATGAAGCCTCCGTAGCTCTGGCCGAGCGTCTCCCAGGGTGTGTCGCCGCACAGCCTGCGGCGGATCAGTTCCGCGTCGGCCACGATCGCATCGGCGCGGAAGTGGGACAGGTACGCGGCGAGTTGGGCGGGAGAGGGGAAGCGGGAGGCGGACCGCGCGGTGACCGGGGTGGAGCGGCCGGTGCCGCGCTGGTCGAGGAGCAGCACGCGGTGGGTCTCCAGCGCCTGGGGCAGCCACCCGGGCGAACCGGACGCCGGGCGTGGTGATTTGCCACCCGGGCCGCCCTGCAGGTAGAGCAGCCAAGGCAGTTCCTCGCCGACCCGAGCCGGGTCGACGACCTCGCGGGCGAAGACCTCGATGGCCGGCCCACCAGGGGCCTGGTGGTCCAGAGGGACGCGGAAGACATGGTCGGCGGTCGCGTACGCGGGGTTCATGAATCCCTTTCACTGCTGGGAAGGACGGCCGCAGAGCGAGGTGTGGCCTGGCGCAATCAGCTTGGTCCGGAGCCCGTGTTCCGGGGAGCCTCCGCATACGCATAACGCCGCGTTATGACCTATCGACATCTTGGGAGTGCAATGTCACATAACTAAGTTACGGTCACGCTCCAGCCGCTCTGGCTGTCCCACTGCCCCCGGAGAGACCACTCATGGACAAGCGCACCCGCACCGCCCTCGCCACCGCGCTTGTGGCGACCCTCGCCCTCGGCGCCGCCGGCTGTTCCGACAACGGGAAGGCCGACGGCGGCCGAGCGGGCAGGAACCCCGCGACGGCCAACACCGGAGCGGTGATCGGGGGTACTCCGCAGAAGGGCGGCACCCTGACCGTCCTGTCCAACCAGGACTTCAGCCACCTCGACCCGGCCCGCAACTGGGTCGTGGGCGACATGGACTTCGGCACGCGGCTGCTCTACCGCACCCTCGTGACGTACAAGGCGGAGCCCGGGGCCAAGGGCGGGGAGTTGACACCCGACCTCGCGGAGGACCTCGGCGTCTCCTCCAACGGGGCCAAGACATGGACCTTCACGCTCAAGAAGGGGCTGAAGTACGAGGACGGCTCGCCGGTCACCGCCCAGGACATCAAGTACAACGTGGAGCGGTCCTTCTCCCCCGATCTGCCCGGCGGCCCCGACTATGCCGCCCGCTACCTCGCCGACGCCGAGGGCTACCGCGGCCCGGCGCAGGGCAAGCACCTCGATTCCGTCAAGACCCCCGACGACCACACGATCGTCTTCGAACTGCGCAAGCCCTTCGCCGAGTTCCCCTACGCGACGGTGCTGCCGACATTCGCTCCGGTCCCCGCGGCGCAGGACAAGGGCCCCCAGTACGACAGCCGCCCGTTCTCCTCGGGCCCGTACAAGATCGAGACCTACGACCGCGACAAGCAGCTCGTGCTGGTCCGCAACACCTACTGGGACCCGGGTACGGACCAGGTCCGCAAGGCCTACCCGGACAAGGTGGTCGTGACGGTGGGCCTGCGGGCCAACCAGATCGACGACAGGCTCATCGCCGCATCGGGCGCCGACGCCTCCGCCGTGCCCTGGGGCAAGCTGCGGCCCGAGAGCACCCCCAAGGTGCTCACCAAGACCGACGTCAAGGCGCGCCTGCTGGCCGAGTCCACCAACTGCACCGAGATGGTGCAGATGCACACGGGCCGTGCGCCGTTCGACAACGTCAAGGTCCGCCAAGCCGTCCAGTTCGCACTCGACCGCGAGGCCATCCAGACCGCCTCCGGCGGCCCGGCCCTGGGCGATGTCGCCACGGCCCTCATGCCCGGCCCGATTTTCGGCGGCAAGCAGCCCGACACCCTGGGAATCCCCGCCACCGGTGACGTCGAGAAGGCGAAGCAGCTGCTGAAGGAGGCCGGGAAGGCCGAGGGCTTCGCCACCACCATCACCGTCTCCAACGGAGACAAGGGGGTCGCGGAAGCCATCCAGCAGTCTCTCGGCCGTGCCGGGATCAAGGTCACCATCGAGACGGTCGACCCGTCCGCCTTCTACGACACCATCGGTGACACCAAGAACCGCACCGACCTCGTCTACACCGGCTGGTGCCCGGACTACCTCTCCGGCTCCACGTTCCTGCCCTTCGTGTTCGACGGCCGCTACATCAAGGAAAAGGGCAACTCCGGCAACCACTCGCTCTTCCGCGACGAGGCCACCATGAAGCGCATGGACGAGATCGCCGCCATGACCGACGCCCAGCAGGCCAACAAGGCATGGCAGGAACTGGACGGGCAGATCCTCGCCAAGGCCCCGACGGCACCCGTCGTCATCGAGCGCATGCCCCTGCTGCTCGGCACCAACATCGCCGGCGCCTTCGGGCACACCTCCTTCGGCGGCCAGCTCGACTACGCCACGGTCGGCCTCAAGGATCCCGCCAAGACCGGAAAATGAGAGGGCTCACACTACGGACGCCTGCCCCGGGGCCCGGGTGCCCGAGCGGAACCCCGCCCCGGGGCGTCCCCGCGCGACGACCGAATGGGGGAGCCGAACGGCAAGCCGGAACCCGCGGCCCTCAGCACGACCATACCCCACCCCGCCCCCCACA
>NZ_JBFAJR010000058.1:0-29172 GCF_040655295.1 Streptomyces sp. NPDC050448
ACAAAACTCGCCACGTTCCCATGCGTCACCGCCACACCCTTGGGCCTACCGGTCGACCCCGACGTGTACATCACATACGCGAGGCTCTCCGGAGAGACCTTCACATCCAGCTCAGCCACATCACAGGGCGCCTCGAACAACTCCGCGACCGAAGTCGTCGCGAGCCCCTCCAACTGCCGGTCGGCCACCACCAGGGACACCCCGGCCTCGGCCACCACCGCACGCAACCGCTCCACCGGATGATCACCATCCAGCGGCACATACACCGCTCCCGCCTTCACCACACCCAACAGAACCGATACGAGATCCACCGACCGGTCCATCACCACACCGACCCGGCACTCCGGACCAAGGCCCTGCCCGGCCAGCCAACGCGCGACCCGGTTCGCCCGCTCGTCCAGCTCGGCATAGGTAAGCGAGACACCCTCACCGACCACCGCCACCGCATCCGGAGTCCGCACCACCTGCGCACCGAACAACTCGGGAAGGCTTCCCGCCGGCACCGGCTGAGCCGTGTCGTTCCAACCCGCGACGACCGACTCCTCCTCACCCGCGTCGAGCACGTCGAGCCGGCTGATCCGTACCTGCGGGTCGGCGGCCACCTGTTCCAGGACGCGTCGAAGACGGTCGGCGAGGGCGTTGACGGTCTGCTGGTCGAAGAGGTCGGTGGCGTACTGGACGGTGCCGCGGAGTCCCGCCGGGACGCCTTGTTCGTCGCGAAGCTCGTTCATGCCGATGGAGAGGTCGAAGCGGCTCACGACCCGCTCGTCCGCCGGCATCGGGCGCACCCGCAGACCGGGCAGGTCCCATGAGGCGTCCGTCCGGGTGTCGTTCTGCACCGCCAGCATGATCTGGAACAGCGGGTGCCGGGACAACGAACGGACGGGGTTCAGGTCGTCGACGAGTCGCTCGAACGGAACGTCCTGGTGGGCGTACGCAGTCAGGTCCGTGTCACGGACCCGGGCGAGCAGTTCCTCGAAGGTGGGGTCGCCGCCGGCGTCGGTGCGCAGCACGAGCGTGTTGAGGAAGAACCCGGCGAGCTCGTCGAGGGAGCTGTCGCCGCGGCCGGCGATCGCGGTGCCGATGGGGATGTCCGTGCCGGCGCCGAGTCGGGCGAGCAGCATCGCCAGCGCCGCCTGGACCACCATGAACATCGTGGCCGAACCCGCCTGGGCGGCGTCGGCGAGTCCGGCGTGCGTGCCCGCGCCGACCTCGACCCTGACCTCCCCGCCGACGAACGAGGAGACCGCGGGCCTCGTGCGGTCCACCGGCAGGGCCAGTTCTTCGGGCAGGTCCGCCAGTGCCTGCCGCCAGTGGGCGATCTGGGCGCTGATGAGGCTGTCCGGGTCGTCGAGTTCACCGAGGACCTCGCGCTGCCAGAGCGCGTAGTCGGCGTACTGGACCGGCAGCGGAGACCAGCCGACCTCCGTACCGTGCAGACGGGCCTCGAAGGCCGTCCGCAGATCCCCCGCCAACACGCCCATCGACCAACCGTCCACCGCGATGTGATGCGCCACCAGCACCAACACCGACTCGGTCTCCGACAGGACCAACAGCTCGGTCCGCCACGGCAGCTCGTGCGCCAGGTCGAACGACCTGCGCGCCGTGTCGGCCACCACCGACGGCAGCTCCGAAGGAGCGACCTGCCGGATGTGCAGGGCCGTGCGGCCTTGCTCGCCTTCCAGGACCTGCTGCCGGGGAACGCCCTCGGTCTCCGGGAACCTCGTACGGAGCGTCTCGTGCCGGTCGGCGACATCGTGCAGGGCCGCCGCCAAGGCCTTGATGTTCAGCTCGCCGGTCAGTCCGAGCGCGAGCGCCACGTTGTAGCCGGCGCCCGCCCCGGCCTCCTCCATCCGGTTCAGGAACCACATCCGCTGCTGACCGAACGACAGGGGCAGCACCTCGGGACGTTCCCGTACGACCACTCCGGATCGGACCTGGGCTCCCCGGTCGGCCTCCACCAGCCGGGCGATCCCCGCGACGGTCGGCGCACCGAAGAACTCGGAGATGGTGATCTCCGCGTCGAGGGTGTTGCGGATCCTGGCGATCAGGCGCATGGCCAGCAGCGAGTCACCGCCGAGTTCGAAGAACGAGCCGTCGACACTCACCTGCTCCAGCCCCAGCAGCTGGGCGAACAGCCCGCACAGCGCCTCCTCCAAGCCCGTCTCCGGGCCTCGTCCCACCGGGACGGACTCGATCTCCCCCGGCTCGATCGCCGCCGGCTTGGTCCGGGAAGCACGGTTCTTCACCTGGTCAGTCACACGGCCCGCGAAGAACAGCTGCCCGTCCCGTGACCAACGCGCAAGGTCCCCGGTCCGGTACATCCGCTCCGCGACGCCGCCGAACGGGCAGGCCACGAACCGGTCCGCGGTCAGCCCCGCCCGTCCCTGACCGTCATAACCACGGGCCAGCCCCGGCCCCGCGACGTACAACTCACCCGTGACACCCGGAGCCACCGGCCGCAGGAACTCGTCCAGGACATAGGTCCGGCTGTTGTCCGTCGGCACACCGATCGGCAGCACGGCCGGAACTTCGCCACCCGACTCCACCACGAACGTCGTCGCGCACGACGTCGCCTCCGTGGGCCCGTACAGCTGCCGCACCCGCAACCCCGACGACACCGCCGACACCCGCGCCACCGAACCCGCAGGCACCACGTCACCGCCGGTCAACACCTCGGCCACACCCGCGAAGACCTCCGGGGACTCCTCCGCCAACACCCCGAACAGACCCGCCGTGACGTGCACCACCGTCACACCGTGCGCCGCGACCAGACCACCCAGCACCGCACCGTCCACCACACCCGCCGGCGCCACGACCACCGCACCACCACGGACCAACGGCACCCACACCTCGAACGTCGACGCGTCATACGCGTACGGGGCATGCATCAGGACCCGGTCACCCGCACCCACCGACCAAGCGCGGTCGAGCACCCGAGCCGTGACTCCGCCCTGCGTGGCCACGATGCCGTTCGGCTCATCGGACGACCCCGACGTGTACGTCACGTACACGGCCGAACCCGCCGACACCTCCACCTCCGGAGCCGGACCCGAACACGAGGCGACCTCCGCCACCACCGCTGGGTCGTCCCAAACGATCCGCTCGGCGCCCGACCCGGACACCAGCCCCGCCGTCTCGCGCGTGCAGAGCACCAACACAGGCGCCGCACCCGTCAGAATCCGATCGACCTGCTCGGCCGGGTACGACGGATCCACCGGCACGTACGCCGCACCCGCCTTCACCACCCCCAGCAGCAACTCGATCAGATCCACGGACCGCTCCATCACCACACCGATCCGGCCCTCCGGACCCACACCCCGGCCGGCGAGCCAACGCGCCACCCGGTTCGCCCGCTCGTCCAGCTCGGCATAGGTCAGCGATACACCCTCACCGACCACCGCCACCGCATCCGGGGTCCGTGCCACCTGCTCCTCGAACAACCCCGCCAACGACACCTCCGACACCGGCCACGCGGTGTCGTTCCAGCCCTCGACGACCGCGTGCTCCTCCATGGCGTCGAGGACGTCGATCCGACCGACCCGCAGTGACGGATCGGCCGCCACCTGTTCGAGCACCCGTGCCAGCCGTTCGGCCAACGCCTCGGCGGTGGCCCTGTCGAACAGGTCGGTGGCGTACTGGAGGTCGCCGAACATCCCGGCGGGTGCCCCCTGCTCGTCGCGTCGTTCGACCAGGTTGACGGTCAGGTCGACGCGCGCGGCGACGGTGTCACCGCCCGGCGTCGGCTCGATCCGGAGGCCGGGCATCTCCCACGACTGCTGCGTCTGGGGGAGGTTCTGCAGTGCCAGCATGATCTGGAACAGCGGGTTCCGGGACAGGGAACGCGCCGGGTTCAGGTCGTCCACGAGGCGCTCGAACGGCAGGTCCTGGTGCGTGTAGGCGGCCAGGTCGGTCTCCCGCACCCGGGCCAGCAGTTCGGCGAAGGTGGGGTCGCCGTCCACGTCCGTGCGCAGGACGAGGGTGTTGACGAAGAACCCGGCGAGGTCCTCCAGCGCGCTGTCCCCCCGGCCGGCGACGGTCGTGCCGATGGGGATGTCCGTGCCGGCGCCGAGCCGGGTGAGCAGCATCGCCAGCGCCGCCTGGACCACCATGAACATCGTCGCGGAACCCTGCTGGGCCAGTTTCACCAGCTCGGCGTGCGTGTGCGCGTCGAAGTGCAGCGGGAGCGACCCGCCCTGGAACAAGGACTTCGAGGGCCGCGGTCGGTCCACGGGGAGCGGCAATTCCTCGGGCAGCTCGGCCAGGGCCTCCCGCCAGTAGCCGAGCTGGGCGCTGATCAGGCTGTCCGGGTCGTCGAGTTCGCCGAGGACCTCACGCTGCCAGAGCGCGTAGTCGGCGTACTGGACCGGCAGCGGAGACCAGCCCGGTGCCGATCCGGCGTGCCGGGCCGCGTACGCGGTCTGGAGGTCCCGGGACAGGGCGCCCATCGACCAGCCGTCCACCGCGATGTGATGCGCCACCAGCACCAGCACCGACTCGGTCTCCGACAGGACCAGCAGCTCGGCCCGCCACGGCAGATCCCGCGCCAGATCGAATCCGCGCGCGATGCTCGCCTCCAGCACACCGGCCAGGTCCTCCTCGGCGACCTCGCGGATCCGGACGGACGGATGTCCGGCGGGACCGTGCAGGATTTCCTGCCGGGGAACGCCCTCGGTCTCCGAGTAGACGGTACGCAGCGATTCGTGCCGGTCGGCCACGTCCGCGAGGGCCGCTTCGAGCGCGGCGACGTCCAGCGCGCCGGAGAGTCGCAGGGTGAGCGGCACGTTGTATCCGGCGCCGGCCCCCTGCTCCTCCAGCTGGTTGAGGAACCACATGCGCTGCTGGCCGTACGACAGCGGCAGCGTCTCGGGCCTTTCGCGTGCGACGAGGGGTGCCCGTACGACGTCCTCGTTGCCGTCCACCAGCCTGGCCATGCCGGCCGCGGACATGGCGCCGAACAGATCACGGACGGTGACCTCGGCGTTCAGCACCGCGCGGATCCGGGCCACGAGCCGCATCGCGAGGAGGGAGTCGCCGCCGAGTTCGAAGAACGAGTCCTCGGCCCCGACCCAGTCCAGACCCAGCACCTCACCGAACAGCCCGCAGAGCACCTCTTCGAGCGGTGTCGCGGAACCGCGTCCTGCCCTGCCGGTGAAGTCCGGGGCGGGCAGGGCGGCCCGGTCCAGCTTTCCGTTGACGGTCACGGGGAGGGATCGCACGAGGACCACGGCGGCGGGGACCATGTAGTCCGGCAGGTTGTCCGCGACATGGTCGAGCAGCGTGTTCGAGTCCGCTCCCGTGGCTTCGCCGACCACGTAGGCGACGAGCCGCTTGACGCCCGGCTGGTCCTCCCGCACGATCACGGCGACCTGGGCGACGCTCTCGTGCGCGGCCAGCACCGCCTCGACCTCGCCCGGCTCGATCCGGAAACCGCGGATCTTCACCTGATCGTCGGCACGACCGGCGAAGACCAGTTGGCCGTCCGCCGTCCAACGCGCCAGGTCACCGGTCCGGTACATCCGACCACCGGCATGGGGACAGGCCACGAACCGCTCCGCCGTCAGAGCCGCCCGACCGTCATAACCCCGAGCCAGCCCCGACCCCGCCACATACAGCTCGCCGATCACACCCGGAGGCACCGGACGCAGGAACTCGTCCAGCACGTACATCCGCGCGTTGTCCATCGGCCGGCCGATCGGCACGCTCGCCGGAACCTCGTCCCCCGCCGTGTACGGGATCTGCGTGGTGAACGCCGTCGTCTCCGTCGGCCCGTACGTCGAGCGAACCGTCAGCCCCGGATGCGCCTCCAGGAGGGCCCTGATCGCCGACGCCGATACGACGTCACCACCGGTCGACACCTCACGCACACCCGCGAAGATCTCCGGCGACTCCTCCGCCAGCACTCCGAAGAGACCGGCCGTGGCATGCACGTTCGTGACCTCGTGCTCGGCGATCAACCGGCCGCGTTCGGCCGCATCGACGTCGCCGGAACGCATGACGACCAGTCGGCCGCCCCGAGTGAGGGGCACCCAGATCTCGTACGTCGACGCGTCGAACGCGTGGTTCGCCTGCACCAGGACCCGCTCGACCACGTCATCACGCCAGCTGCGGTCGGCGACGAAGCTCGCCACGTTCCCGTGTGTCACCGCCACACCCTTGGGCCTACCGGTGGAGCCCGACGTGTACATCACGTACGCCAAGCCCTCCGGCGACACCGTCGCCGGCACCGGTCCCGCCGCCGCCGAGACCTCCGCGACGACCGCCGGATCGTCCCAGACCACCGCTCCGACGACCTTGCCCGCGTGCGCGGCCGTCGTCAGCACGAGAGAGGGCTCCGCGTCACCCAGGATGAACCCCACACGCTCTGCCGGATATCCCGGATCCACGGGCACGTACGCCGCGCCCGCCTTCACCACACCCAGCAGGACGGCGATCAGCTCGGGCGACCGGTCCATCACCACACCGACCCGGCACTCCGGACCAAGGCCCTGCCCCGCCAGCCAACGCGCCACCCGATCCGCACGCTCGTCCAACTCGTCGTACGTCCACTCCACTCCCGCACCGGCCACGGCCACGGCATCCGGCGTCCGAGCCACCTGCGCCGCGAACAACCCCGGGATGGTACGCACGGGCAACGGCTGAGCGGTGTCGTTCCACTCCCGGAGGACGGTGCCGCGCTCGACCGCGTCCAGCAGATCGAGCCGCCCGACCGGCAGCGTGGGGTGGGCGGCGATCTGCTCCAGGAGGCGGATCAGCCGGCCGGCCAGGGCCTGGATGGTGATCGGGTCGAAGAGATCGGACTGGTAGTCGAAGCCGAGCCTCAGCCGGTCGCCCGGGGCGACGCCCAGGATCAGCGGGTAGTGGGCGGTGTCCGAGCTCGCCGCTCCGGTGATCCGCAGTCCGCCGTCGAGGACGAGACCGCCTTCGGCGGGCACCGGATAGTTCTGGTAGACCACGAGGGAGTCGAAGGTCGCACCGGGGCCGGCGATCCGCTGGATCTCCGTGAGCCCCACGTGCTGGTGGTCGAAGAGCTCGGCCTGCTGGACCTGGAGTCCGGTCAGCAGCTCCGCGACCGTGCGGTCCGGGTCGAGGCGTACCCGCACCGGCACCGTGTTGATGAACAACCCCAGCATCCGCTCCACACCGGGCAGATCCGCCGGCCGACCCGCCACCACGGCACCGAAGACGACATCGCTACGGCCGGTCAGCATGCCGACCAGCACACCCCACACGCCCTGGATCACGGTGTTCAGCGTCAGACCGTGCGCACGGGCGACCTCGCCCAACTCCGCCGTCAGCCTCTCGTCGACCCAGGCCGTCGCATGCTCGGGCAGCGCCGGATCGGCACCGGGATCGGCCGGGTGGACCAGCGTCGGCTCGACCGTCCCGGCGAGCGCCTCGCGCCAGGCCTCCCGCGCCGCCTCCTTGTCCTGACGGCCCAACCACGCCAGATAGTCGCGATACGGGGTGACCGGCGGCAGCACCGACACGTCACCACCGGCCGCGTACAACTCCGACAACTCACCGAACAGAACCGGCAGCGACCAGCCATCCATCAGGATGTGATGCATCGTCAACACGAGCTGGTAGCACGACTCGTCCAGCCTCAGCAGCAACAACCGCAGCAGCGGCGGTACCGCCAGATCGAACCGGCGCTCGTGTTCGGCCGCGATGAGCCTCGCGGCCTCCGTCTCCGCCTCCGCGGCGGGCAGTCCGGAGAGGTCGACCTCGCGCCAGGGCAGGGCCACCCCCTGGAGCACCACCTGCACGACCTGCTGCATCCCCGCGGGTTGCTGGAAACTGGCACGCAGGCTGGCGTGCCGACCCAGCAGCGCCTCCCAGGACGCCCGCAGCACCTCCGTGTCCAGCGGCGCGGCGAGATCGGTGACGCGCTGCTCCACATAGACGTCACGGGCCTGCTCGTCGTACTGGGCGTGGAACAGCAGCCCTTCCTGGAGCGGCGACAGCGGCCACACGTCTTCGATACGCACCTGGGTCACTGCGGTCACTCCTCTTCGCCGGAGAGCTTGATCTGAAGCGCATCGATCTGGCTCTGAGCCAGCGCAACGAGCGGGAAGTCGGACGGGGTGGGCTGGGCGCCCTCCGCGTCGGGGACGTGCGAGGCAAGTCCGGAGAGCATGGCGGCCCAGCCGTCGGCCAATTCGCGCAGTGCCTTCTCCTCGAACGGGCCGACCGGGCAGACCAGGGACACGGTGAGTTGCGGTCCCTCGGGCAGGTCCCGTACGAGGCCCCCGGCCTCCAGCAGACGGGAGGCGGGCGTGTCGGCGTCGGCCGTGCCGCCCAGGACGGTGTCCCCCACCGGCTGCCAGGCTCCCCCGGCCACCGGATTCGCCGAAGTCGCCGACATCGCAGGACCGGCGGTGAAACGGCCGAGGTAGTTGAATCCGATCTGGGGGGTCGGCAGGCCGGCGAGGGTCTGCGCCGTCTTCGGGTTCAGATGCCGCAGCAGCCCGAAGCCGAGCCCGTCACCGGGCACCGCCCGCAGTTGCTCCCTGACCCGCCTGAGGAGGCGGCCCGCCGCGGGACCGCCGGTGCGGATCCGCGCGTACTCGGTGGTGCCGGGCTCCAATCGCACGGGATGGGAGCCGGTGAACCAGCCGACCGTGCGGGTGAGGTCCATGTCCTCGGTGAGCGGGGTACGGCCGTGGCTCTCGACCTCGATCAGGACACCGCCCGCGAGGTTCCGGCCCTGACGGCGCCGCCATTCGCCGACCGCGGCGACCAACGCGGCCAGCAGCACGTCGTCGATGCCCGCGTCGAACGCCGCCGGGAGCCTGGTCAGCAGCTCCGTCGTCACCTGGACCGGAATCCTGACCTCCACCCGGCGCACACCGCGGGCGACCGTGTCGAGGGCCGGGTCGAGCGCCCTCTTCCCGAGCAGCGGGTTCGGTCCGCCGATCAGCCGGGTCCACGCCCGCAACTCGGCCGTCCGCTCGGCGCCGAGCGCCTGGCTCTGCAGCGTCTCGGCCCAGCGCCGGTAGGACGTCCCGCGCTCCAGGCGGGGGTCGCGGCCTTCGCGCAGGGCCTCGTACGCGGCGGCCAGGTCGGGGAGGAGCACACGCCACGAGACGCCGTCGACGACGAGGTGATGGGCCACCACCAGCAACCGGCCCGGAACGGCCGGTCCGGCATCGAACCAAACGAGCTGGACCATCGATCCGGCCCGCGGGTCCAGCCGGTCCACCGCCCGACGTCCCTCCTCCTGGACCACGCCGGCCAGACCTTCGGCGGTCAGGCTCGCCGTGTCGACCCGGACCACCCGGTCCTCGGCCGCCGCACCCTGCTCCGCCACCACGAGCTGGGGCGTTCCGTCGGAGAGGTCGAGCCGGGCACGCAGGATGTCGTGGTGATCCAGGAGCACCTGGACGGCGGCCACGAGACGGGGCAGGTCCAGGCCGACGGGGGTCTCGACGAGCATCGACTGGGAGAGGACCCCGGTCAGCGCGTTCGGGCCGGCCCGCTCGACGAGGTCGAGCATGACCGGGGTCAGCGGCGCCCTTCCGACGCCCGTGTCCTCCTCCGCCGGTCCCGCCGCCGTCCGGGCGAGCTCGGCGCCACCGCTCAGGGCGACGGCAGCGAGGCCCGCGGGCGACTTGTGCTCGAACACCTGACGAGCCGTGATCACCACGCCCGCGCGCCGGGCCCGCGACACGACCAGCATCGACATGATCGAGTCGCCGCCGAGCGCGAAGAACGAGTCCTCGGCCCCGACCCGCTCCAGACCCAGGACTTCGGCGAACAGCGCGCAGAGAACCTCCTCCACCGGGGTGGCCGGGCCACGGCCCGTGGAACCGGTGATCTCCGGTGCGGGCAGCGCGGCCCGGTCCAGCTTCCCGTTCACCGTGACCGGCAGGGCGTCCAACCCCATGACCGAGGCCGGAACCATGTAGTCCGGCAGGGCCTGCGCGGCGAACTCCCGCAGCAGGTCACTGTCGACCTCCTGCCCGGCCGGTACGACGTAGGCGACGAGCCGCTTGGCCCCCGGCTGGTCCTCCCGCACGATCACCGCGACCTGACCGACGCTCTCGTGCGCGGCCAGCACCGCCTCGACCTCGGCGGGCTCGATCCGGAAACCACGGATCTTCACCTGGTCATCGGCACGTCCGACGAACAGCAACTGGCCGTCCGCCGTCCATCGCGCCAGGTCGCCGGTCCGGTACATCCGGCCGCCATACGGGCAGGCGACGAAACGCTCCGCCGTCAGATCCGCCCGACCGTCGTAGCCCCGCGCCAGCCCCGACCCCGCCACATACAGCTCACCCACGACACCCGGAGGCACCGGACGCAGGAACTCGTCCAGCACGTACGTCTGCGCGTTGTCCATCGGCCGGCCGATCGGCACACTCGCCGGAACCTCATCCCCCGCGACGTACGGGATCTGCGTGGTGAACGCCGTCGTCTCCGTCGGCCCATACGTCGACCGCACCGTCAACCCCGGATGCGCCTCCAGCAACGACCGGATCGCCGACGCCGAAACGACATCGCCACCGGTCGACACCTCACGCACACCCGCGAAGATCTCCGGAGACTCCTCCGCCAACACCCGGAACAGACCGGCCGTCGCATGCACATTCGTCACACCGTGTTCGGCGATCAACCGGCCACGCGCGACCGCATCCTTCTCACCCGCCGGCAACAGCACCAGTCGGCCGCCCCGCGTCAGGGGCACCCACAACTCGTACGTCGACGCGTCGAACGCATGGTTCGCCTGCACCAGAACCCGCTCGACCACCTCATCACGCCAACTCCGGTCCGCGACAAAACTCGCCACGTTCCCATGCGTCACCGCCACACCCTTGGGCCTACCGGTCGACCCCGACGTGTACATCACATACGCGAGGCTCTCCGGGGAGACCTTCACGTCCAGCTCAGCCAGATCCGAGGCCGCCTCGAACAACTCCGCGACCGAAGTCGTCGCGAGCCCCTCCAACTGCCGGTCGGCGACCACCAGAGACACCCCGGCCTCGGCCGCCACCGCACGCAACCGCTCCACCGGATGATCACCATCCAGCGGCACATACGCCGCCCCCGCCTTCACCACACCCAGAAGGACGGCGATCAACTCGGGCGACCGATCCATCACCACACCGACCCGGCACTCGGGACCGAGACCCTGGCCGGCCAACCAACGCGCGACCCGACCAGCACGCTCGTCCAGCTCCGCATAAGTCAGCGAGGCACCCCCACCGACCACCGCCACCGCATCCGGAGTCCGCACCACCTGCGCACCGAACAACTCGGGAAGGGTTCCCACCGAAAGCGGTCGAGCAGTGTCGTTCCACTCGTCGACGACCCTGCCCTCCTCACCGGGTTCCAGCACGTCGAGGCCGCTGAGCCGTACCTGTGGGTCGGCGGCCACCTGTTCCAGGACCGCCACCAGCCGATCGGCCAAGGCCCGGGCCGTGGTGCCGTCGAACAGGTCGGTGGCGTACTGCACACCGCCGCCGAGGCCGGCCGGGTCGCCCAGCCGGTCGCGGTGTTCGGTGAGGTTGATGGAGAGGTCGAACCGGGAGGGAAGGGCGGCGTCGGGGAGCGACTCGGACGCCTGCTGGTGCATGGTCAGACCGGGCAGGTCCCATTCCGCGGTGGGGATGTTCTGCAGGACGAGCATGATCTGGAACAGGGGGTGCCGTACGAGCGAGCGCTCCGGACTGATGTCGTCCACGAGCCGCTCGAAGGGCACGTCCTGGTGGGCGTACGCGGCCAGGTCCGTTTCGCGGACCCGCGCCAGCAGTTCCGCGAAGGTCGGGTTCCCCGTGGCGTCGGTGCGCAGGACCAAGGTGTTGACGAAGAAGCCGACCAGGCCCTCCAGCGCCGAGTCGCCGCGGCCGGCGATCGCGGTGCCGACGGGGATGTCCGTGCCGGCGCCGAGCCGGGCGAGTAGCATCGCCAGCGCCGCCTGGACCACCATGAACATGGTCGCCGAGCCCTGGCGGGCGACTTCCAGCAGCGCGGCGTGGGCTTCCGCTCCGAGTTCGAGCGGTACGGATCCGCCCTCGAAGGAGGCGACCGCGGGCCGGGTCCGGTCCACCGGGAGCGTGAGTTCCTCGGGGAGGTCGGCCAGTGCGCGGCGCCAGTAGGCGAGTTGGGAGCTGATCAGGCTGTCGGGGTCGTCGAGTTCACCGAGGACCTCGCGCTGCCAGATCGCGTAGTCGGCGTACTGGACCGGCAGCGGTGACCAGGCGGGGACCGATCCGGCGACGCGCGCTCCATAGGCGTGCCGGAGGTCCCGGGCGAGGACACCCATCGACCAGCCGTCGACCGCGATGTGATGCGCCACCAGCATCAACACGAACTCTTGGTCGGTGTCGGTGTCGGTCAGGATCAGCAGTTCCGTCCACCACGGCAGGTCGCGCTCCAGGTCGAAGCCCTTGGACGCGATCTCGGTCATGGCGTCGGCGAGTTCGCCCGGGGTGACCTCCCGGATGTGGAGCGGCGGCGGGGTGTCGACGAGCTGCTGTCGGGCGCGGCCGTCGGTGGAGGGATACACCGTGCGCAGCGTCTCGTGGCGGGCGGCCAGGTCGGCGAGTGCGGCCTCCAGGGCCTCGATGTCCAAATCACCGGAGAGCCGCAGCGCCAGCGGGACGTTGTAGGCCGCTTCGGCGCCGGTCTCGTCGAGCTGGTTGAGGAACCACATCCGCTGCTGCCCGAAGGACAGCGGCAGTGTCTCGGGCCGTTCCCGTGCGACGAGCCCCGTCCGGACGTCGTCCTCGTTGTCCTCCACCAGGCGGGCCAGCCCGGCGACGGTCGGCGCGCCGAACAATTCCCGTACGTTGATCTCGGCGTCGAGCACCGAGCGGACCCGTACGACGAGCCGCATCGCGAGCAGCGAGTCACCGCCGAGTTCGAAGAACGACTCCTCCGCGCCGACCCGCTCCAGGCCCAGCACTTCGGCGAACAGCCCGCACAGCACCTCCTCCACGGGAGTGGCGGCGCCGCGGCCCGTCGAGTCCCCGAACTCGGGGGCGGGCAGGGCCGCCCGGTCCAGCTTGCCGTTCACGGTGATGGGCAGGGCGTCGAGAGCGACGAAGGCGGTGGGCACCATGTACTCCGGCAGGGTGTGCGCGGCGTACTCGCCCAGGGCCTCGTCGTCGATGCCCTCGTCCGCCGCGACGACGTAGGCGACCAGGCGCTTCACGCCCGGCTGGTCCTCCCGGACCACCACCGCGACCTGGGCGACGCCCTCGTACCCGGCCAGCACCGCCTCGATCTCACCGAGCTCGATCCGGAAGCCCCGGATCTTCACCTGGTCGTCGACGCGACCGGCGTACAGGAGTGCGCCGTCCGACATCCAGCGGGCCACGTCGCCGGTCCGGTACATCCGCGCGCCCCCGGGGCCGAACGGATCGGCCACGAACCGCTCGGCGGTGAGGTCGGACCGGTTCGTGTAGCCGCGCGCCAGGCCGTCGCCGGAGAGGTACAGCTCGCCGGCGATGCCCACCGGAACCGGGCGCAGCGCGTCGTCGAGTACGTACGCCCGCGTGTTCGCCATCGGCCGGCCGATCGGTACCGAATCGGGTACCTCCTCGACCGCCCGCATCGGGTGGGCGGTGGCGAAGGTCGTGCTCTCCGTGGGGCCGTAGCCGTCCACGACCTTCGTGTGCGGGCACGCCTCCAGCACGCGGCGTACCGCCGTGGCGGGGACGGCCTCGCCGCCCGTCCACACCTCGCGCACCCCGGCGAAGCTGTCCGGGGCCTCCTCGGCGAGCAGCCGGAACAGGCCGGCCGTGAGCCACAGCGCGCTCACCCGCTGCTCGACGAGGGTGCGTCGCATGGCGCGGACGTCGAGTTCGCCGGGTGCCACGACGACGGTGCCGCCGGACAGCAGGGGCACCCACAGCTCGTACGTCGACGCGTCGAAGGTGTGCGGGGAGTGCATCAGCACGCGTTCCCGGCTGCCGCTGCCGTCCCAGCACGGGTCGAGGGCGAGGGCGGCCACGGCGTGCTGGGTGACCGCCACGCCCTTGGGCAGGCCCGTCGAGCCGGAGGTGAACATCACGTAGGCGAGCTGTTCGGGGTGGACGGTCGCCCCGGTGTCGCCGGACGGCTCCGGCTCCGGCTCCGGCTCCAGGGAGGTGTCGTCGTCGACCACGACCACGGCTCGGGCGCCGTCCTCCAGTACGGATCCTCGTAGCGCGCTGTCGGTCAGCAGCACCGGGATGTCCGTGTCCTCGGCGATCCGGCGCAGCCGGTCGGCGGGCGCGTCGGCGTCCAGCGGGACGTACGTGCCGCCGGCCTTCAGGACCGCCAGGATCGAGACGACCAGGTCGGGCGAGCGCCTCTGGAGCAGGGCGACCGCGCGCTCGTCGCCGACCCCCAGGGCCATCAAGCGGTGCGCGAGCCAGTTCGCCCGCGCGTTCAGTTCGGCGTACGTCAGCTCGCTGTCCCCGGCTACGAGCGCGACCGCCTCGGGGGTTCGGCGTACCTGGGCCTCGAACAGTGCGGGCAGCGACGCGTGCGGGACGGGACGGGCCGTGTCGTTCCACTCGACGAGCACCTGTGCCTGCTCGGCCTCGTCCAGGACCTTGAGCCGGCCCACGGGCAGGTGCGGGTCGGCGGCCATCTGTGCGAGGACCCTCTGCGCACGCTCCAGCAGGAGCCGGACGGCGGCCTCGTCGAAGAGGTCGGGGCGGTAGTCGAGCCGCAGTTCGAGCTCGTCGGACGGTGAGGCGAGCAGGGTGAGCGGGTAGTGGGCCGTTTCCTCACCGCCGCCTCCGACGATCGACAGGCTGCCCGGTTGCCGTCCGGCGTCGGGGTCGTGCGGGTAGTTCTCGTAGACCACGAGGGTGTCGAAGGTCGCGGCGGCGCCGGCGATGCGCTGGATCTCCGTGAGCCCGACGTGCTGGTACGCGATGAGTTCGGCCTGCTCGGCCTGGAGCCCGGTCAGCAGTTCCGTGACCGTGCGCCGCGGGTCGAGCCGGACCCGTACCGGGATGGTGTTGATGAACAGTCCGAGCATCCGCTCGACACCGGGGATCTCGGCCGGGCGGCCCGCGACCGTGGCGCCGAACACCACGTCGGTGCGGCCCGTCAGCATGCCCACCAGGACCGCCCAGGCACCTTGGACCAGGGTGTTCAGCGTCAGGCCGTTCGCCCGTGCCATGCCCCGCAGCGCGGTGGTGCGCTGTTCGTCGAGCCGCGTGATGACGTGGTGGGAAGGGACGGATTCCGCACCGCGTTCGACCGGGGCGACGAGGGTCGGTTCGTGGGCTCCCGCGAGTACCGAGCGCCATGCCTCGGATGCCGCCTCGCCGTCCTGACGGCCCAGCCAGGCGAGGTAGTCACGGTAGGCGGGCACCGGCGGCAGGGAGCCCGCGTCGCCGCCGGCCGCGTAGACGCGCGACAGTTCACCGAAGAGGATGGGCAGCGACCAGCCGTCCATGACGATGTGGTGCATGGTCATGATCAGGCGGTTCCGCTCCGTACCCCGCTTGACCAGCAGCAGGCGCACCAGTGGCGGTGCCGCGAGGTCGAACGGCGCCAGGTCCTCTTCCGCGAGTCGGCGCGCTTCGGTCTCGGCGTCCGTGTCGGACAGACCGGACAGGTCGGCCTCGCGCCACGGCAGTTCCACGTCCCGGACGACGACCTGCACCGGACTCTCCATGCCGACCGGCTGCCGGAACCCCGTCCGCAGACTCGCGTGCCGCTCCAGCAACACCTGCCACGACCTACGCAACAGACCCGCGTCCAATGCGCCTTCCAGGTCCAGGAAACGCTGACCCACGTACACGTCACGCGCACCCTCGTCGTACCGGGCGTGGAACAGCAGCCCCTCCTGCAACGGAGACAACGGCCACACGTCGACCAGCCCCGGAACGGCCGCCTCCAGCTCCTCCACCTCACCCTGGCCCAGCGCCACCAACGAGAAATCGGAGGGCGTACGACCCCCGGCACCCGGCTCACCGGCATGCGCCGCCAGACCGGCCAACATCGCCACCCAGCCGGACGCCAGCTCGCCGAGCGCCTCCTCGTCGAAGAGACCGGCCGGGCCGCCGAGCGAGACCGTCAGCTCCGGTCCTTCAGGGAGGTCGCGGACCAGTCCGCCGGCTTCCAACGCGTGGATGAGGACCATGTGCGGGTCGGCCGCCCCGCCGAGGACGGTGTCCGTGTCCGGCCGCCAACTGCCCTCTGCGGTCCGGTCGGCGGGTGTGAAGCGGCCGAGGTAGTTGAAGCCGATCTGCGCGGACGGCAGCCCCGCGAAGGCGGGGGCGGTCTCCTGGTTCAGGTGGCGCAGCAGCCCGTACCCCAGACCATCCCCGGGAACCGCCCGCACCTGTTCCTTGACCCGCTTCAACAGTTGGCCCGCCTCCGGGCCACCGGCACGCACCCGGACGTGATCGACTCCACCCGTGTCCAACCGCAGCGGGTACGAGCTGGTGAACCAACCGACCGTGCGCGTCAGATCCATGTCCTCGGAGAGCGGCACACGGCCGTGGCTCTCCACGTCCACGAGCAGCCCGCCAGCGAGGGGACGGCCCCGGCCCCGCCGCCACTCCTCCACCGCGGCGACCAGCGCGGCCAGCAGCACGTCGTCGATACCGGCGTGGAACAGGGCCGGCACCCGTGTCAGCAACTGCGAGGTCACCGAAACCGGCAGGCGGAGTTCCACCTGTCGTGTCCCGCCGGCGACCGTGTCCACGGCCGGGTCCAGCGCCCGCTCACCGAGGTGGGGGTCCGAGCCCTCCAGCATCCGGATCCACGCCGGCAGCTCGGCCATCCGCTCCGCACCCACCGCCTCCGCGGCAAGGGCCTGCGCCCAACCCCGGAACGACGCACTCGCCGTGTCCGGTTCGACATCCCGGCCGGTGGCGTACGCCTCCGCCAGGTCGGGGGCCAGCGCGCGCCACGACACTCCGTCGATCACCAGGTGGTGCGCCACCAGGAGCAGCCGTCCGGGCTCGTCGGGTCCGGCGTCGAACCAGACGGCGCGCAGCATCCGGCCCGCCACCGGGTCGAGCCACCCGACGGCGTCCCGTTCGGCTTCGCGTACGAGCGCGGTCAGCTCCTGGGCGACGGCGTCCACGCGCCGTACGACCGCCGGCGCGGAGCCCTTCTCCGGTATCGCAAGTCCGCTCGGTGCGCCTTCGGAGAGTTCCAGGCGGGCGCGGAGTACGTCGTGGTGGTCCAGCAGCCGCTGAAGTGCCGCCTCCAGACGTGGCAGTTCGAGCCCGGCCGGTACCCGGAGCAGCATCGACTGGGAGAACGACCCGGTGAGCGCGGTCGGGCCCGCCCGTTCCACCAGCTCGCGCATCACCGGTGTCAGGGGCGCCGGCCCCACACCGGACGTCCGTGCGTGCCGCGGCCCCACCGTGGCCGCGGGTATCCCGGCGACCCGTGCCAGCCCGGCCGGGGACCTGTGCTCGAACACCTGCCGTACGGTGACGGCCACGCCCGCACGCCGTGCCCGGGAGACGACGAGCATGGAGGTGATGGAGTCACCGCCGAGTTCGAAGAACGAGTCCTCGGCCCCGACCCGTTCCAGGCCCAGCACCTCGGCGAACAGCCCGCACAACACCTCCTCCACCGCGGTGGCCGGGCCGCGGCTCGACGAGCCGGTGACCTCGGGCGCGGGCAGTGCCGCCCGGTTCAGCTTCCCGTTGGCGGTGACCGGCAGGGTCTCCAGCCGGATGACCGTGGCCGGGACCATGTACTCCGGGAGGGTCCGCGCCGCGAACTCCTTGAGCGACTCCGCGTCCACGTCCGCGTCTTCGCCGGCCGGTACGAGGTAGGCGACCAGCCGCTTCACGCCCGGCTGGTCCTCCCGGACCACCACCGCGACCCGACCCACACCCTCGTGTCCGGCCAACACGCTTTCGATCTCGCCGAGTTCGATCCGGAAACCACGGATCTTCACCTGGTCATCCGCACGCCCCAGATACAGCAACTCACCATCCGCGGACCACCGCACCAGGTCACCCGACCGGTACATCCGATCCGAACCCGGGAACGGACAGGCCACGAACCGCTCAGCGGTCAGAGCAGCCCGACCCGCATAACCCCGCGCCAACTGCACACCCGCCAGATACAACTCCCCCGTCACACCAGGAGGAACCGGACGCAGGAACTCGTCCAACACGTACGTCTGCGTGTTCCACACCGGACGCCCGATCGGCACCGAGCCGTTGGGCGCGCCTTCCGTACCGTCCCAGGCGGTGACCTCGACGGCCGCTTCCGTCGGTCCGTAGAGGTTGTGGAGGCGCACGCCGATCCGGTGACGGAACTCCTCCACCAGATCGGGCGTCAGCGCCTCACCACTGCAGAAGACCCGCCGCAGCCCGGCACGGTCTCCGGGACCGACCTCCTGAAGGAACACACCCAGCATCGACGGCACGAAATGCATCACCGTCACCGACTGCCGGGCCACCACGTCCACCAGGTACGCCGGATCCCGATGCCCACCCGGCCTCGCCATCACCAGACCGGCGCCCACCACCAACGGCCAGAACAACTCCCACACCGACACGTCGAAGCCCGTCGGTGTCTTCTGCAACACCCGGTCGTCACTCGCCAACCGGTAGGTGTCCTGCATCCAGAGCAGCTTGTTCGCGATCGACCGGTGGCTGACCACCACGCCCTTGGGGCGGCCCGTCGACCCCGACGTGTAGATCACGTACGCCGCCGATCCGGGCGTCACCGTCGACGCCGGCGCGGCGCCGGAGCAGGACGCGATCTCGGCGGCCGTCGCCTCGTCGTCCCACACCACCCACGACGCATCCCGTGCCGTCGCACGCGAGCACACCACCACCGTGGGATCCGCATCGGCCAGCACGTACTCGATCCGGTCCGCCGGATACTCCGGATCCACCGGAACGTACGCGGCCCCCGCCTTGAGCACCCCCCACAACACGGCCATCAGATCGACCGACCGCTCCATCAACACGGCCACCCGACCCTCCGGACCCACACCCCGCCCGATCAGCCAGCGCGCCACCCGGTTCGACCACTCGTCCAACTCCGCGTAGGTCACCGAGGAGTCTTCGTCGATGACGGCCAGGGCGTCCGCGACGCGCGCGGCCTGGGACCGGAACAGCTCGGGCAGGGTCGTGGCCGGGACGGCCCGGTCGGTGTCGTTCCACTCGTCCACGACGAGCCGCCGCTCGGCCGCGTCGAGGACTTCCAGCGCGCCGGCCGTCACCTGCGGGTCGGCGGCCACCTGCTCCAGGACCCGTGCGAGCCGGTGGGCCAGGGCCCGGGCCGTGTCCTCGTCGAACAGGTCGGCCGCGTACTGGATTCCGCCCGCGATCCCGGAGGGACCGCCCTGTTCGTCGCGGAGCTCGACCAGCCCGATCGACAGGTCGAAGCGGGCCGAGAACTCCTCGTCGGCCAGGATCGGCCGGACGTCCAAGCCCCGCAGCGCCCACGGGGCGTCCGCGCCCGGGGTGTTGTCGATCGTCAGCAGGACCTGGAACAGGGGGTGCCTGGACAGGGAGCGGGTCGGGCTGAGGTCATCCACCAGCCGCTCGAACGGCACGTCCTGGTGGGCGAACGCGGCCAGGTCGGTCTCCCGGACCCGTCCCAGCAGTTCCGCGAACGTGGGGTCGCCGGCGGCGTCGGTGCGCAGCACCAGGGTGTTGACGAAGAAGCCCACCAGATCGTCGAGGGCCGAGTCGGCGCGACCCGCCACGACCGTGCCGATCGGAATGTCGGTGCCCGCGCCGAGCCGGCTCAGGAGCATCGCCAGCGCGGCCTGGACTGCCATGAACATCGTCGCCGAGCCCTGCCGGGCCGCTGCCGCGAGTGCGGCGTGGGTCTCGGGTCCGAGCTCCATCGGAACCCATCCGCCCTGGAACGATCCGACCGCCGGACGGGTCCGGTCCGCCGGGAGGGACAGTTCCTCGGGCAGCCCGGCCAGGGCCTCCCGCCAGTAGTCCAGCTGCGCGCTCAGCAGGCTGTCCGGATCGCCGGCCTCGCCCAGGACCTCGCGCTGCCAGAGCGCGTAGTCGGCGTACTGCACCGGCAGCTCCGACCAGCCCGGCTCCGCGCCGCCGTGCCGGGCGGCGTAGGCCGCCTGGAGATCCGTCGCCAGGACGCCCATGGACCAGCCGTCCACCGCGATGTGATGTGACACCAGCAGCAGCACGAAGTCGGTGTCGGACAGGGCCAGCAGCTCGGTGCGCCACGGCCGGTCCCTGGTCAGGTCGAAGGGGCGGCTCGACAGCTCGGCCATGACCTCCGGCAGGTCCGTCGGTGCGACTTCGCTCACCCGCAGGGCCGGACGGCCGGCAGGGCCGTCGAGGATCTGCTGCCGGGCGGCGCCGTCCGTCTCCGGGAACACCGTACGGAGCGTCTCGTGCCGGTCGGCGACATCGCCGAGTGCCCGCTCCAGCGCGGCCACGTCCAGTGCGCCCGTGAGCCGCAGCGCGAGCGGCATGTTGTACGCCGCGGCCGCTCCCGCCTCCTCCAGCCGGTTGAGGAACCACATCCGCTGCTGGCCGTACGAGAGCGGCAGTACCTCGGGCCGTCGCCCGGGCAGGATCCCCGCCCGGACCGCGCGTCCCGAGGTGTCGTCCACCAGACGGGCCAGCCCGGCGACGGTGGGCGCGGCGAACAGCTCACGGATGCCCGTCTCGGTGTCCAGCGCCGAGCGGATCGACGCGATCAGCCGCATCGCCAGCAGGGAGTCGCCGCCCAGGTCGAAGAACGAGTCCTCGGCGCCGACCCGCTCCAGGCCGAGCACCTCCGCGAACAGCCGGCAGAGGACCTCCTCGACCGGGGTCGCGGGCCCGCGGCCCGCGCCGTCGCCCAGGTCCGGCGCGGGCAGCATCGCCCGGTCCAGCTTGCCGTTCGCCGTGGTCGGCAGGGATTCCAGGACCACGACGGCAGCGGGCACCATGTGGTCCGGCAGGGTCCGGGCGGCGAACTCCCGGAGCGCGGTCGCGTCGGCGACGCCCTCCGCGACCGCCGCGACCGGAACCACGTAGGCGACCAGGCGTTTCACGCCCGGCTGGTCCTCGCGGACGATCACCGCGGCCCGGGAGACGCTCTCGTGCGCGGCGAGCACGGCCTCGATCTCACCCGGCTCGATCCGGAAGCCGCGGATCTTCACCTGGTCGTCGGCGCGGCCGGCGAACACCAGCCGTCCGTCCGACGTCCAGCGCGCCAGGTCACCGGTCCGGTACATCCGGCCCCCGTAGGGGCAGGCGACGAACCGCTCCGCCGTCAGAGCGGCCCTGTCGTGGTAGCCGCGTGCGAGCCCGGCACCGGCGACGTACAACTCCCCGACCGCACCGGGCGGCAGCGGGCACAGGAACTCGTCCAGCACGAACACCCGGGTGTTCCACACCGGGCTGCCGATCGGCACCGCGGTCCGGCCCGGTTCGGGGGTCAATGCCCCGGTCATCGTCGCGCAGACCGTCGTCTCGGTCGGACCGTACGCGTTGAACAGCCGCCGCGAGGTCGCCCACTCGGCCACCAGGCCCGGCGGGCACGCCTCGCCGGCCACCACCACGGTGGCCAGTGAGTCCGGCAGCCGGTCGACGCTCGCCAGCAGCGACGGTGGCAGGGTCACATGGGTCACCGCGAAGTCGTCGAGCAGATCCTCCAGCCGTCCGAACGGCGGCATCCGATCGGCGGGCGCCACCACCAGCGCGGCCCCGGCGAGCAGCGCCATGCACACCTCGGACACGGCGGCGTCGAAGCCCAGCGCGGCGAACTGCAGCACCCGCGACCGCGGGTCGACTCCGAACCGGTCGATCTGGGCGCCGGACAGGCTGCCCAGCCCCGCGTGCGACACCACCACGCCCTTCGGTGTCCCCGTCGAACCCGAGGTGTGGATCACGTACGCCGGATGCGCCGGACGCAGCGGCGTCCTGCGGTCGGCGTCGGTCGGCGCGGTCGTCGGAGCGGCCTCGATCTCCGCCGCGGTGGCCGCGTCGTCCCACGGCATCCGGCCGACCCCGGCCGGGATCAGCCCGGCGCTCGGACCGGTGCACACGACCAACGCCGGGTCGGCGTCGGCGAGCGTGAAGGCGATGCGTTCGGCCGGGTAGTTCGGGTCGACCGGCACGTAGGCCGCGCCCGCCTTCGTCACTCCGAGCAGTACGACGATCTGGTCGACGGAGCGCTCCATCAGGACGCCGACCCGGTCCTCCGGGCCGACGCCCCGGCCGATCAGCACGTGCGCCAGGCGGTTGGCCCGCTCGTCCAGCTCCGCGTACGTCAGGGAGACGTCGGCGCCGATCAGCGCGGTGGCGCCCGGGGTGCGGGCCACCTGGGCCTCGAACGCCTCTGGCAGGGTGATGGCGGGCAGCGTCCGGGCGGAGTCGTTCCACTCGTCCGTGACCACGCGCCGCTCATCGGCGTCGAGCACGTCGAGCCGCCTGAGCCTGGTCTCCGGATCGGCGGCGACCTGCGCCAGGACGCGTTGCAGCCGGTGGACGAGCGCGCGGGCCGTCGAGTCGTCGAACAGGTCCTTCGCGTACTGGAGGTCGCCGGTGATACCGGCCGGCGCTCCGCGCCCGTCACGCCGCTCGGCGAGACTCAGCGACAGGTCGAACCGGGCGGGAAGCGCCTCGTCGGGCAGGGTGCCGGCGTTCATCGGGTGCACGGTCAGACCGGGGAGGTCCCAGTCCGAAGTCGGTGCGTTCTGCAGCACGAGCATGATCTGGAACAGTGGATGGCGGACCAGCGACCGCTCCGGGTTGAGCTCGTCGACCAGCCGCTCGAACGGCACGTCCTGATGGGCGTACGCGGCCAGGTCGGTCTCCCGGACTCGCGCCAGCAGCTCCGCGAAGGTCGGGTCGCCCGCCACGTCCGTCCGCAGCACCAGCGTGTTGACGAAGAACCCGGCGAGATCGTCGAGCGCGCTGTCGCCGCGACCGGCGATCGCGGTACCGATGGGAATGTCGGTCCCGGCGCCGAGCCGGGCCAGCAGCATCGCCCACGCGGCCTGCACCGCCATGAACATCGTCGCCGAGCCCTGCCGGACCACGCGCGACAGGGCGGCGTGCGTCGCCTCCCCCACCTCGACCACCACCGAGCCGCCCTGGAACGACGGGACGGCGGGCCGCGCCCGGTCCGCCGGCAGCGGAGTCTCCTTGGGCAGTCCCGCCAAGGCCTCCCGCCAGTGGCCCAGCTGGGTGCCGATCACACTGTCCGGGTCGGCCGGGTCGCCGAGGGCCTCCCGCTGCCAGAGCGCGTAGTCGGCGTACTGGACGGGCAGCGGGGACCAGTCGGCCACTCCGCCTCCGCATCGCGCCGCGTACGCCGCCCGCAGGTCCCTCGCCAGGATCCCCATCGACCAGCCGTCCACCGCGATGTGATGGGCCACCATCAGCAGGACGAACTCGGCCTCGGACAGGACCAGCAGAATGACCCGCCAGGGCAGCTCGTGGGCCAGGTCGAAGCTCCGCCCGGCCTCGGCCACCAGGACCTCGGGCAACTCGGCCTCGTCGATCCGCCGGGTGGGCAGGGCCGGACGCCCGTCCGCGCCCTCCAGGACCTGCTGTCGGGGAGTCCCGCCCGTCGCGGGGAAGACCGTACGGAGGGTCTCGTGCCGCTCGGCCAGGTCACCGAGCGCATCGGCCAGGGCGGCGATGTCCAGCGTTCCGGAGAGCCGGAGCGCCAGCGACATGTTGTACGCCGCGCCCACTCCCGCTCCTTCGAGCTGGTTGAGGAACCACATGCGTTGCTGACCGAACGACAGCGGTACCGATTCCGGCCGCTCCCGCACCGCGATCCGAGTCCTTACGTCGGACCGGTCGCCGTCCACGAGCCGGGCCAGGCCCGCGACGGTCGCGGCGCCGAACAGCTCACGGACGCCGATCTCGGCGTTCAGCACCGAGCGGACCGATGCGATGAGACGCATCGCGAGCAGCGAGTCGCCGCCGAGTTCGAAGAACGAGTCCTCGACCCCGACCCGCTCCAGGCCGAGCACCTCGGCGAACAGGCCGCACAGGACTTCTTCCAACGGGGTCCGGGGCTCGCTTCCTTCGCCGCCGCCGAACTCGGGGGCGGGGAGGGCGGTGCGGTCCAGCTTGCCGTTCACCGTGACGGGCAGGGTGTCCAACTGCACGATCGCGGCCGGGACCATGTAGTCCGGCAGCTTGCCGGCAACGTGGTCTCCGAGCAGTACGACGTCCACGTCCGCGTCGGCATCGGCCGGGACGACGTAGGCGACGAGCCGCTTGGCCCCCGGCTGGTCCTCCCGCACGATCACCGCGACCTGACCGACGCTCTCGTGCGCGGCCAGCACCGCCTCGACCTCGGCGGGCTCGATCCGGAAACCACGGATCTTCACCTGGTCATCGGCACGTCCGACGAACAGCAACTGGCCGTCCGCCGTCCATCGCGCCAGGTCGCCGGTCCGGTACATCCGGCCGCCATACGGGCAGGCGACGAAACGCTCCGCCGTCAGATCCGCCCGACCGTCGTAGCCCCGCGCCAGCCCCGACCCCGCCACATACAGCTCACCCACGACACCCGGAGGCACCGGACGCAGGAACTCGTCCAGCACGTAGGTCCGCGCGTTGTCCATCGGCCGGCCGATCGGCACACTCGCCGGAACCTCATCCCCCGCGACGTACGGGATCTGCGTGGTGAACGCCGTCGTCTCCGTCGGCCCATACGTCGACCGCACCGTCAACCCCGGATGCGCCTCCAGCAACGACCGGATCGCCGACGCCGAAACGACATCGCCACCGGTCGACACCTCACGCACACCCGCGAAGATCTCCGGAGACTCCTCCGCCAACACCCGGAACAAACCGGCCGTCGCATGCACATTCGTCACACGGTGCTCGGCTATCAACCGGCCACGCGCGACCGCATCCTTCTCACCCGCCGGCAACAGCACCAGTCGGCCGCCCCGCGTCAGCGGCACCCACAACTCGTACGTCGACGCGTCGAACGCATGGTTCGCCTGCACCAAGACCCGCTCGACCACCTCATCACGCCAACTCCGGTCCGCGACAAAACTCGCCACGTTCCCATGCGTCACCGCCACACCCTTGGGCCTACCGGTCGACCCCGACGTGTACATCACATACGCGAGGCTCTCCGGAGAGACCTTCACGTCCAGCTCGACCAGATCTGCCGGCGCCTCGAACAACTCCGCCACAGAAGTCGTCGCGAGCCCCTCCAACTGCCGGTCGGCGACCACCAGAGACACCCCGGCCTCGGCCGCCACCGCACGCAACCGCTCCACCGGATGATCACCATCCAGCGGCACATACGCCGCCCCCGCCTTCACCACACCCAGAAGGACGGCGATCAACTCGGGCGACCGATCCATCACCACACCGACCCGGCACTCGGGACCGAGACCCTGGCCGGCCAACCAACGCGCGACCCGACCAGCACGCTCGTCCAGCTCCGCATAAGTCAGCGCGACGTCACCCGACACCACCGCCACCGCACCCGGGGTCCGCGCCACCTGCGCACCGAACAACTCCGGAAGACTCCCAGCCGCAACCGGCCGAGCCGTGTCGTTCCATCCGTCCACCGCCAGACGACGCTCGGTCTCCCCCAGCACGTCGAGCCGCGAGACCCGTACGTGCGGGTCCGCCGACACCTGCTCCAGGACTCGCCGTACGCGCTCCGCGAGCACCTGCACGGTGGCTTCGTCGAACACGTCGGGCCGGTAGTCGAACTGCAGCTCAAGCTCGTCGGACGGTGAGACGACCAGCGTGAGCGGATAGTGGGCCGATTCCTCGCCCCCACCTGCGGCGATCCGCAGACCACCGAGATCGCGGCCGGAAGCGGGGTCGTGCGGATAGTTCTCGTAGACGACCAGGCTGTCGAATATCCCGCCCGGGCCGCTGATGCGCTGGATCTCGGCGAGGCCCAGATGCTGATGCTCCATCAACTGCGCTTGTTGTACCTGGAGTTCGGTCAGCAGCTCGGTGAACGTGCGTCGCGGGTCGAGTCGTACCCGTACCGGAACGGTGTTCATGAGCAGACCCAGCATCTGCTCCACACCTGGAAGCTCGGCCGGACGACCGGCGACCGTGGCGCCGAACACCACGTCCGTCCGGCCCGCGAGCACCCCGACCAACACGCCCCACACGCCTTGGATCACCGTGTTCAGCGTCAGACCGTGCTCGCGCGCCATGTCGCGCAGCGCGAGGGTGAGGCTTCCGTCGAGTCTGACGATGACGTGGCGGGGCTGGACCGATTCAACGCCCGGTGCGACGGGGGCGACGAGGGTCGACTCGGTGACTCCGGCCAACAGCTCCTGCCAGGCGGACCTGGCGGCTTCCTTGTCCTGACGAGCCAGCCAGGCGAGGTACTCCCGGTACGGCGTGACCGGCGGCAGTCCGTCGGCACTGCCGTCGGCCGCGTAGATCCGGGACAGCTCACCGAACAGGATGGGCAGGGACCAACCATCCATGATGATGTGGTGCATCGTCATGACGAGGCGGTACCGCTCTTCGCCCCGCTTGAGCAGCAAGAACCGCAGCAGGGGCGGAACCGCGAGATCGAACCGTGCGTGCTCCTCCTCGGCAAGTCGGAGCGCCTCGGCCTCGGCGTCCTCCTCGGTCAGGTGGGAAAGGTCCACCTCACGCCACGGCAACTCCACGTCCCGCGCGACGACCTGGACGAGGCGGTGGAAGCCGGCACGCAGGCTCGCATGCCGGTCCAGGAGCGCCTGCCAGGAACCGCGGAACCGCGCGGAGTCGACGGGGCCTTCGAGGTCGAGGAAACGCTGACCCACGTACGCATCACGCGCGCCCTCGTCGTACCGGGCGTGGAAGAGCAGCCCCTCCTGCAACGGTGACAACGGCCAGACATCGACCAGCCCCGGAACGGCCGCCTCCAGCTCCTCCACCTCGTCCTGGCCCAGCGCCACCAACGAGAAGTCGCAGGGCGTACGACCCCCGGCACCCGGCTCGCCGGCATGCGCCGCCAGACCGGCCAGCATCGCCACCCAGCCATCGGCGATCCGCGACAGCGCGGCATCGTCGAAAAGCCCCGCCGGACAGGCCAGCGAGATGGTCAGTTCCGGCCCTTCGGGAAGGTCACGGACCAGACCGCCGGCATCGAGCTCGTGCGTCAGGACCATGCGCTCATCGGCCGTCCCGCCCAGCACGGTGTCACCGTCGGGATGCCAGTCCCCGCGCACGGCGACGTCGGCGGACCGGAACCGTCCGAGGTAGTTGAAGCCGATCCGCGCCGAGGGCAGCCCCTCGAACGCGGAAGCCGTCTCCTGGTTCAGGTGGCGCAGCAGCCCGTAGCCCAGACCATCCCCGGGAACCGCCCGCACCTGCTCCTTGACCCGCTTCAGCAGACGACCCGCCTCCGGACCACCGGCACGCACCCGGACGTGATCGACTCCACCCGTGTCCAACCGCAGCGGGTACGAGCCGGTGAACCAGCCGACCGTCCGCGTCAGATCCATGTCCTCGGAGAGCGGCACACGACCATGGCTCTCCACATCCACCAACACCCCGCCCGGGACCGCACGCCACTCGTCCACGGCGGCGACCAGCCCGGCCAGCAGAACGTCGTCGATGCCCGCGTGGAAGAGGGCCGGCACGCGCGTCAGCAACTCCGACGTCACCGACACCGGCACCCGAAGCTCCACACGACGCGTCCCACCCGCGACCGTGTCCACGGCCGGATCCAGCCCACGCCCACCCAGCAGATGATCCGGCCCCTCCAGCACCCGGATCCACGACGACAACTCCGCCGACCGCTCCTCGGTCGCCGCCTCCCCGGCCAGCGCCTGCGCCCAACCCCGGAACGAGGTCGTGACGGGATCGAGGGCCGCCTCGGGCCCCTCGTACGCCGCCGCAAGATCGGGGGCCAGGACACGCCACGAGACGCCATCGACGGCCAGGTGATGCACCAGCATCAGCAGCCGCCCCTGCGCATCCGGCCCGGCGTCGAACCACACGGCCCGCACCATCCCACCGGCCACCGGATCGAGCTGCTTCGCCTCGTCCTCAGCACACACCCGCACGACGTCGGCCCACTCCGCGCCATCACCGAGACCAGCCGCGTCCACCCGCCGCACGACGGGCAGAACAGAGCCCTCCTCCGGAATCACGAGCACGTTCGGTGCACCGTCGACGAGCTCCAGGCGAGCACGCAGTACGTCATGGTGATCCAGCAGCCGCCGAAGTGCCGCCTCCAGACGCGGCAACTCCAACCCGGCCGGCACCCGGAGCAGCATCGACTGGGAGAACGCCCCGGTCAGTGCCGCCGGACCCGCCCGCTCCACCAGCTCGCGCATGACAGGTGTGAGAGGCACTCGCCCCACGCTCTGCGTCCGAGGCTCCGACGTGGTGGCCGTAGCCATCCCGGCGATGCGCGCCAGTCCGGCCGAGGTCTTGTGCTCGAACACCTGCCGGGCATTGATCACCACACCCGCCCGCCGGGCCCGGGAGACGACCAACATCGACGTGATCGAATCGCCGCCCAGTGCGAAGAACGACTCCTCGGCCCCGACCCGCTCCAGCCCCAACACCTCGGCGAACAGCCCGCAGAACAACTCCTCCAGCGGACTGCGGGGCTCGCGGCCTTCGCCGCCGCCGAACTCGGGAACAGGAAGGGCGGCCCGGTCCAGCTTTCCGTTGACGGTGACCGGAAGGGTCTCCAGCCGCACGAACGCGGCCGGGACCATGTACTCCGGCAGCTTGCCCGCGACGTGGTCCCCGAGCATCTCGACATCCACGTCCGCATCGGCCGGTACGACGTACGCGACGAGCCGCTTGGCCCCCGGCTGGTCCTCCCGCACGATCACCGCGACCTGACCGACGCTCTCGTGCGCGGCCAGCACCGCCTCGACCTCGGCCGGCTCGATCCGGAAACCACGGATCTTCACCTGGTCATCGGCACGACCTTCGAACAGCAACTGCCCCTCGGACGACCACCGGGCCAGGTCACCCGTCCGATACATCCGGCCGCCGAACGGGCAGGCCACGAACCGCTCCGCCGTGAGGGCAGCCCGAGCGTCATAGCCCCGGGCCAGACCGGAGCCCGCCACATACAGCTCACCCACGACGCCTGGAGGCACCGGGCGCAGGTACTCGTCGAGCACGTAGGTGCGTGCGTTGTCCATCGGCCGGCCGATCGGCACACTCGCCGGAACCTCATCCCCCGCGACGTACGGGACCTGCGTGGTGAACGCCGTCGTCTCCGTCGGCCCGTACGTCGAGCGCACCGTCAGCCCCGGATGCGCCTCCAGCAAGGACCGGATCGCCGACGCCG
>NZ_JBFAJR010000059.1:0-27398 GCF_040655295.1 Streptomyces sp. NPDC050448
ACCGACGACAACGCGGCAAGGCGCGGTGCCTGGGGGTCCCCCCGGACGGAGTCTGGGGGAGGCCCGGGCCCGGCCATGATCCGCCGGACACCCCCCAGGTGCAGACGGGGCCCGGTTCCGCTGCCGCCGTGGCGCGGAGGAGGTCGCGGAGCAGGGTGAAGTCCACCGCTGACGGGCGGCGGAAGCGGAGGCAGGCCCTGCCCATGTCGTGTCCGGCCAGGCGGTCCGCGAAGGCGTCCCGGATGTCCGTCCGCAGCAGGTAGAAGGAGACGTACTGCTTCTGGTTCGCCCAGGCGATCTCCCCCGCATCCGCCCCGGCCCGTACGTACGCCGGCATGCCGTACGCCATGACCTCCTCGAAGCCCGTCAGCTCCGCCCGGCACAGCTCGCGCAGCCGCGTCAGCGCCTCGCGCCGGGCCTCCGGCGCCCCGGCCAGGTACGCGTCGACCTCGTCCGCCGGCATCAGGCGGCCGCCTACCGGGTGGTCTGGGAGCGGACCGCGCCCATGCTCGCCGCGATGACCAGCGCGATCGCCAGCGCGTCCAGCGCCGACATCGCCTGGTTCAGGATCAGGAACCCGGCCGTGGCCGCGATCGCCGGTTCCATGCTCATCAGGATCGCGAACGTCGGTGCGGGCATGCGGCGCAGCGCCAGGAGTTCCAGGGTGTACGGCAGGACGGACGAGAGGACGGCGACACCGATGCCCAGCGCCAGCGTGCTCGGCACGAGGAGGGCGGAGCCGGCTTCGATCACGCCCAGCGGCAGCGAGAGCACCGCCGCCACCGCCATGGCGAGGGCCAGCCCGTCCGCCTGCGGGAAGCGGCGGCCCGTACGCGCGCTGAACACGATGTACGCCGCCCACATCGCGCCCGCTCCGAGTGCGAAGGCCGCGCCCAGGAGGTCGAGGCCGCCGAAGCCGCTCCCGCCGCCGTGGCCGGCCAGCAGGACGACACCGGCCAGGGCCAGGCCGGCCCACAGCAGGCTGACCAGGCGGCGCGAGACGGCGACCGAGAGCGCGAGGGGGCCGAGCACCTCGAGGGTCACGGCCGGCCCGAGCGGGATCCGGTCGATGGACTGGTAGAAGAGCCCGTTCATGCCGGCCATCGCCACGCCGAACGCGACGACCGTGCCCCAGTCCGCGCGCGAGTACCCGCGCACCTTCGGGCGGCACAGGGCCAGCAGCACCAGCGCGGCGGCCGCCAGCCGCAGCGTGACCACGCCCGCGGCGCCAGCCCCCGGCATGATCATGACTGCGAGCGCGGCGCCGAACTGCACCGAGATCCCCGCCGCGATCACCAGGACGACCGGACCGAAGCGCGACGGACCGGCGGCCGTCGAGAGGTCGGCGACCGCCGGCACAGGGGTGGGGGTGGGTGCGCGGGTGGGTACGGGGGTGGAATGGGGGGAGGGCGCGGGCATTAATCCAGACTAAGGGGTACGTAAGGGCCATCGGTCCATGTGTTTCCCTTACGGGCCTTTGCCCTTACAGGCCCTCCGCCAGCAGCTCCGCCAGGTGCCGGGCCCGGCACCCGTCGGAGAGCTGGGCGATCTGGGTGCGGCACGAGAACCCGTCCGCCACGATCACGGCCCCGGCCGGAGCCCGGCGCAGGGCGGGGAGCAGCTGTTCCTCCGCGCAGGCCACGGACACCTCGTGGTGGCCCGGCTCGAAGCCGAAGTTCCCGGCGAGGCCGCAGCAGCCGCCGCTGAGTTCGCCGCTCAGACCGGCCCGCTCGCGCAGCCGGCGGTCTGCCGCGTCGCCGAGGACCGCGTGCTGGTGGCAGTGGGTCTGGCCGACGGCCGGGCGGTCGAGGCGGGGCGGCTGCCAGTGGGGGGCGTACTCCTCGAGGGTCTCCGCGAAGGTCCGGACGGCGCGCGCGAGGCGCTCCGCGCGGGGGTCGTCGGGGAGGAGGGCGGGGAGGTCGGTGCGCAGGGCTGCGGCGCAGCTGGGTTCGAGGACGAGGACGGGGCCGTGCACGTCGCCCACGGCGTCGAGGGTGCGGCGCAGGACGGTGCGGGCCCGGTCGAGGCGGCCGGTGGAGACATAGGTGAGGCCGCAGCAGACGCCCGCCGGGGGGAGGGATACGCCGAGGCCGGCGGCCTGCAGGACGCGGACTGCCGCCTGGCCGGTCTGCGGGGACAGGTACTCGGTGAACGTGTCCGGCCAGAGCGTGACGAGGGCGGGGGAAGAACCGGAGACGCCGCCCTGGACCGGGCCGGAGACGCCGCCCAGGACCGGGCCGGAGACGCCGCCCTGGGCGGGACCGGAGGCGTCGCCCAGGACCGGGCCGGAGGCGGCGCCCCGGGGGCGGTCTTCCCCGCCCCGCCCCTTCCCGTGCCCGGGGCGCCGCCCCGGCCCCCGGGGCGGGGGCGCCGACGAGGCTGAATCTTCCGATGCGGCGTTTGACGCGCGGGGCCCCCGCGGCAGAGCCCCCTGCAACGGCGCCGCACCGGGGCGGCCCGTTCCGTGCCACCAGCGGGTGAAGGGCTGCCGTGCCAGCGGGGGCAGCGCGCGCTCCCTGGCCAGCCCCGGCAGCGGGAGGTGGCGGGCCGCCGCGTTCAGCGGGGCCGCCGCCCGGAGCGCGGCGATCAGGCGGAGCCAGCCCGGCAGGCCCCCCAGGGCGTAGTGGGCGAGCGGGCGGATGCGGCCCGCCCAGTGGCGGTGGAGGAACTCCGCCTTGTACGCGGCCATGTCCACGCCCACCGGGCAGTCGCTGCGGCAGCCCTTGCAGGCCAGGCACAGGTCCAGCGCCTCGGCGACCTCCGCCGAGTGCCAGCCGTCCGTCACGATCTCGCCGGCCAGCATCTCGTGCAGCAGCCTGGCCCGGCCGCGCGTGGAGTGCTGTTCCTCCCCCGTGGCCCGGTAGGAGGGGCACATCACCCCCTGCCCCGGCGCATCCGTGGACCGGCATTTCGCGACGCCGACGCAGCGCGCGACCTCCCCGGCGAAGTCCGTCGCCGGCAGGACCGTGAAGCGGAGGTTCTCGTCCAGCCGGGCCGGGCGGACCAGCACTCCGGGGTTCATCCCGCCCGCCGGGTCCCACACGTCCTTGTGCGCGCCGAAGAGCCGGACGACCTCCTCCCCGTACATCTTCGGCAGGAGTTCGGCCCGCGCCTGGCCGTCCCCGTGCTCCCCGGAGAGGGAGCCGCCGTGGGACACGACCAGGTCCGCCAGTTCGCAGGAGAACTCCCGGAAGCGCGCCACCCCCGCCTGTGACGCCAGGTCGAAGTCGATCCGTACGTGGACGCAGCCCTCCCCGAAGTGCCCGTACGGGGTCCCGTGCAGCCCGTGGGCCGCCAGCAGGGCGCGGAACTCCCGCAGGTACGCCCCCAGCCGGGCCGGCGGCACCGCGCAGTCCTCCCACCCGGGCCAGGCCATCCCTCCCCCGGGCAGCCGCGTCGCCGTGCCCGCCGCGTCCTCGCGGATCCGCCACAGCGCCCGCTGCCCCGCCGGGTCGGTGACCAGCAGGGAGTCCACCGCGTCGGCCGCCCCTACGAGGGACCGGGCTGCGGCCTCGTCCGGCATCTCGACGAACAGCCAGGCTCCCCCGCGCGGCAGCCCGGCCGCGCCCCGGACCAGGTCCTGCGCCATGCCCTCCACGGTCAGCGGCCCGAATCCCAGCAGCCCCGCCGCCGCATCCGCCGCCGCGCTCTCGTCCGCGTACCCGAGGACCGCGAGCGCCGGCGCGTGCGGCACTTCCACCAGGCGTACGACCGCCTCGGTCACCACCCCGAGCGTGCCCTCGCTCCCGCAGAAGGCCCGGGCCACCTCCACACCCCGCTCGGGCAGCAGCGCGTCCAGCCCGCCGTATCCGGAGATGCGCCGCGAGAAGCCCCCGGCCATGCCCGTACGCAGCACCGCCAGGTTCTGCGACACCAGTTCGCGCAGGCCCGCCGGGGCTCCCGGCCAGCCCGTGCCGAGCCGGTACGACGCGCCTCCGTACGCCGTGACCGCCAGCTCCGCCACGTTGTCCGCGGTGGTCCCCCAGGCCACCGAGTGGGCCCCGCACGCGTTGTTGCCGATCATGCCGCCGAGCGTGCAGCGGGAGCGGGTGGAGGGGTCCGGGCCGAAGGTCAGCCCGTACGGGCGCGCCGCGTCGCGCAGCCGGTCGAGCACCAGGCCCGGCTGGACCACGGCCGTGCGGGCCTGCGGGTCCAGCGACACCAGGGCGTTCATGTGGCGGGTCAGGTCCAGCACCACGCCGGTGCCCGTGGCCTGGCCGGCGATGGAGGTGCCGCCGCCGCGCGGTACGACCGGTACGCCGGCGTCCGCGCAGATCCGCAGCGCGGCCGCCACGTCCTCGGCGTCGCGCGGGGCGGCCACGCCGACCGGGACACGCCGGTAGTTCGAGGCGTCCATCGTCGCGAGGGCGCGCGCCGCGGCCCCGAAGTCCACCTCCCCGCGCAGGTTCTCCCGCAATGTCCGTTCGAGTTCCCCGGGTGACGTCACGGCCCCACCCTCCCACCGGCCGGACTCGTCTCATCGGGTGGACGCGCCTCCAAGGCGTGGACCGTGACCGGATACGCTCCGCTCGTGGCTGAGATCCAGATTCCCGCTGACATCAAGCCCGCCGACGGACGCTTCGGCGCGGGCCCCTCCAAGGTGCGGATCGAGGCGCTGGACGCCCTCGCCGCCACCGGTACCTCCCTGCTCGGAACCTCGCACCGCCAGGCCCCGGTCAAGAACCTGGTCGGCTCGGTGCGCCAGGGCATCCGGGACCTCTTCTCCCTGCCCGAGGGCTACGAGGTGATCCTGGGCAACGGCGGCTCCACCGCCTTCTGGGACATCGCGACGGCCGGGCTCATCGAGCAGAAGTCCCAGCACCTCACGTTCGGCGAGTTCTCCTCCAAGTTCGCCAAGGCCGCGAAGCTCGCGCCGTGGCTGGACGAGCCGACCGTGATCTCCTCCGAGCCGGGCACGCACCCCGAGCCGGTGGCCGAAGCGGGTGTCGACGTGTACGCGTACACCCACAACGAGACCTCGACGGGTGTGGCGGCGCCGGTCAAGCGCGTCGCGGGCGCCGACGCCGGGTCCCTCGTTCTGGTGGACGCGACGTCGGGCGCCGGCGGCCTGCCGGTGGACATCACCGAGAGCGACGTCTACTACTTCGCCCCGCAGAAGTCGTTCGCCTCCGAAGGCGGCCTGTGGCTGGCGGCGTTCTCCCCGGCGGCGCTGGAGCGCGCGGCGCGCGTCCACGCGTCGGGCCGGCACATCCCGGAGTTCTTCTCGCTGCCGACGGCGATCGACAACTCGCTGAAGAACCAGACGTACAACACCCCGGCGCTGTCCACCCTCTTCCTGCTGAACCAGCAGCTGGAGTGGATGAACGGCCAGGGCGGCCTGGAGTTCACGACCGGCCGTACGGCGGCCAGCGCGCGCAACCTGTACGGCTGGGCGGAGGCGTCGAAGTACGCGACCCCGTTCGTCGTGGACGCCGACAAGCGCTCCGCCGTCATCGGCACGATCGACTTCTCGGACGACATCGACGCGGCCGCCGTCGCCAAGGTGCTGCGCGCCAACGGCATCGTGGACACGGAGCCGTACCGCAAGCTCGGCCGCAACCAGCTGCGCATCGCGATGTTCCCGGCGATCGACCCGGCAGACGTGCAGGCGCTGACCGCGTGCATCGACTACGTGATCGAGAAGCTCTGACCGCATCCGTACGGAGCCCCCGGCGACCTCGTGTCACCGGGGGCTCCGCCGTTCCCGGGCCTTCTTCCCGCCGGCGCCTCTGCGACCGGGCCGAGCCGGGCCGAGCCCGGCAGGTCCGGCGCCGTGCCGTCACCGTGAGGAGGGCGGGCCCGGCCGCCCCGACCGCCGGGGCCCGCACGCGATACCTTCAGGGCCTCGGCATTCGGTGGATGCAGTACAGCTTGGAGGCAGCGGCGTGAGCGTGCGAGTGACGGCGGCCCAGGGCGGCGTGGACCCCTTCGGCACGGCCCGGCTGCGGCGCGGGGTGCTCGATGCCTGGGGCGCGGGCCCGGCCCGTTTCCGGGAGGACGCCAACGCCGAGGAGGACCTGGCCCTCGGCGGCTACCGCGACCGGCTCGTCGTCGAGCTGGCGCAGAACGCCGCCGACGCCGCGGCCCGGGCCGGGGTGCCCGGCCGGCTCCGGCTCACCCTGCACCCCGGCGAGGGCGGGCACGCGGTGCTGGCCGTCGCCAACACCGGTGCCCCGCTGGACGCGACGGGCGTGGAGTCGCTGAGCACCCTGCGGGCCTCCGCGAAGCGGGAGCCCGCGGTGTCGACCGGCTCCGCCGACACCGTGGGCCGCTTCGGCGTCGGCTTCGCGGCCGTCCTCGCGGTGTCCGACGAGCCCGCCGTGCTCGGCCGGCACGGCGGTGTCCGCTGGTCCCTGGCCGAGGCGCGCGAACTGGCCCGGGAGGCCGCGGGCGGCAGCCCCGGCCTCGGCGACGAACTGCGCCGCCGCGACGGGCACGTCCCGCTGCTGCGGCTGCCGCTGCCCGCCGAGGGCACCGCGCCCGACGGGTACGACACCGTGGTCGTCCTCCCGCTGCGCGACGCCGCCGCCGAGGACCTGGCGCAGCGGCTGCTGGCCGGCATCGACGACGCGCTGCTGCTCACCCTGCCCGGGCTGCGGGAGATCGTCGTGGAGACCCCGGCCACCGGGCACCGCGTGGTCTACCGGCGCACCGAAGGCCCGTACACCGTCATCGAGGACTCCGCCGGCGGGACCCGGCGCTGGCGCACCGTCCGCCACAGCGGCCCCATCGAGCGGGCGCTGCTCGCCGACCGGCCCGTCGAGGAGCGGCTGCGGCCCGTCTGGACGGTGTCCTGGGCCGTGCCCGTCGACACCGACGGCGCCCCCGTACGCCCGGCCACCGCGCCCGTGGTGCACGCACCGACCCCGACCGACGAACCGCTGGGCGTCCCCGCCCTGCTCATCGCGACGCTGCCGCTGGACACCGCCCGCCGGCACCCCGCGCCGGGGCCGCTGACCGACTTCCTGGTGGAGCGCGCGGCCGACGCATACGCCGAACTGCTGGGCGCCTGGGACCCGGTGAGCACCGCGCTCGTGGACCTCGTACCCGGGCCGCTCGGCCAGGGCCCGCTGGACGGGGCGCTGCGCGCTGCCGTGCTGCAGCGGCTGCCCCGTACCGCTTTCCTCGCCCCGGCGGCCCCGGCCGAGCACGCCGAGCACGCCGAGGAGCGGGCCGCCCTGCGCCCCTTCGAGGCCGAGGTGGTGGAGGGCGCGGGCGCCGAGACCGTACGGGTCCTCTCCGAGGTCCTGCCGACCCTGCTCCCCGCCGGGCTGGAGCGCCGGCCCGAGCTGCGCACGCTGGGCGTGGGCCGGCTGCCGCTCGGCGACGCCATCGAGCGGATCGCGGGCATCGAGCGCGGCCCGGAGTGGTGGCACCGGCTGTACGACACCCTGGCCGGGGTGGATCCGGACCGGCTCTCGGGCCTGCCGGTGCCGCTGGCCGACGGGCGGACCACGATCGGCCCGCGGCACGTGCTGCTGCCCTACGCGGACACCCCGAAGGACCTGGCCCGGATGGGGCTGAAGGTGGCCCACCCGGACGCGGCGCACCCGCTGCTGGAGCGCCTCGGTGCGCTCCCGGCCACGCCCCGCGCGGTCCTGACGACCCCGCAGGTACGGGCGGCGGTGGCCGCCTCCCTCGATGCCGGGGAGATCTGGGACGAGGACGCCCTGGATGCGGACGAGCTGGCCGAGGTGGTCCTGGGCCTGGTCCGGGACGCCGACCTCGCGCCGGGCGACGAGCCGTGGCTGGGCGCGCTGGCCCTCCCGGACGAGGACGGCGAGCTCACGCCCGCGGGCGAGCTCCTGCTGCCGGGCTCCCCGCTGGCCTCGGTGATCCGCGAGGGCGAAGTCCCGTACGTGGACGCCGAACTGGCCGACCGGTGGGGTGCGCAGCCGCTGACCGCCTGCGGGGTGCTGGCCGTGTTCCAGCTGGTCCGCGCCACCGATGTGGTCCTCGACCCGGACGAACTGGAGCCCCGCGAGGGGGACTTCGCCGAGCCCGACGACGCGGGCCTGCTGGACGCGGTCGACGTGTGGTGCGAGGACGTACTGGACCAGCTCCCGGACACCCCGCTGCCGCCGGTGGCGACCGAGCTGGTGGCCGTACGCGACCTCGACCTGGTCGACGACGACTGCTGGCCCCAGGCGCTGGCCATGCTCGCGCAGCCCCCGCTGCGCGACGCCCTGACCCAGCCCGTACGGGTCCTGCTGCCGGACGGCACCACGCAGTCGGTGCGCCCGTACACCGCCTGGTGGCTGCGCGACCACCCGGTCCTCGACGGGCGCCGCCCTGCGGGTCTGCGCGCGGCGGGCGGCGACCCGCTGCTGGCGGGCCTGTACACCTCGGCGGACGCCACGGGCTTCGAGGACGAGCAGGTCCTGCGGGCCCTCGGCGTACGCACAACCGTGCCGGCCCTGCTGGACGAACCCGGCGGCGCCGCGGAGCTCCTGGGCCGGCTCGCCGACCCGGACCGCGAGGTGTCGGACCGCCAGCTGCACGCCCTGTACGGGGCCCTGGCCGATCTGGACCCCGAGCAGGTCACGCTCCCGGACGAGCTGCGCGTGGTGGTGGACGGCGAGGCCCGCGTGGTGGACGCGGCCGATGCGCTCATCGCCGACGCCCCGGACCTGCTGCCGCTGGCGGAAGGCCTGCCGCTGCTGCCGGTGGCCCCGGCCCGCGCGGCCGACCTGGCGGACCTCCTCCAGGTCCGCCGCCTCTCGGAGACGGTCCCGGCGGAGGTCACGACCCCGGGCGAGGAGCACGAGGTCCCCGAGTCGGTTCTCCTCCTCCTCGGCCCGGCCACGCCCCTGACGTACATCGAGCACGAGGAGCTGATCGCGGGCGGCGTGGAACTCGACTGGCGCCGCACCCCCGACGGCACCCTGCACGCCTCCACCCTCGAGGGCGTGGCGGCGGGCCTGGCCTGGTCGGCGGGCCAGTGGCCCCGCCGCTTCGAGGTGGCGGCCCTCCTGGAGGACCCCTCCCGCACGGCAGAACTGGCCCGCGACCGCTGGTTCGACTGACGCGGCCGAATCGACTGGGCCCCCTGGTGTTCTGGAGCTACGCCGGCCTGACGGCTCTGAACATCGGGGGTACGGGCGTGGCTTTCGCCGCATACGACTTCACCTACACCCAGTTCGCTGCGGCCTCGGTCCTCCTCATGTGCGCCTGCCTCGCCGAGCTCGTCGGATGCTTCGCCCTCTGGAAGGCCGGAGGTGCCGTCACGCAGGAAACTTCCGGTCCACCCAGCGGAACGTGAACTCGATCAGGGCCGAGGCCGCCGCCGCGATGGCGACGGCCGTCCACGGCATCTGGGTGCCCACCAGTTTCAGCTCGAAGAAGTCCTGGAGCCACGGGACGACCAGGACGATCAGGAACGCCCCGCCCATCGCGCCGACCAGGGCCACCCGCCACCACGTGTACGGGCGGGCGATGATCGCCAGGACCCACATCGAGGTCAGGAACAGCGTCAGCGTCGCCGCGCTCGTCTCGGCCTCCAGGGCGTCCGGGCCCGTGTAGTGGTGGCGGGCGATCACGTACGTGACGAAGGTGGCCACCGCGGCGATCGCGCCGCCCGGGATCGCGTACCGCATCACCCGTTTCACGAAGTGCGGCTTCGCGCGCTCCTTGTTCGGGGCCAGGGCCAGGAAGAAGGCCGGGATGCCGATGGTGAGGGTGGACAGCAGCGTCAGGTGGCGCGGCAGGAAGGGGTACTCCACCTGCGAGCAGACCACCAGGATGGCCAGCAGTACCGAGTAGACCGTCTTCGTCAGGAAGAGGGTGGCGACCCGGGTGATGTTGCCGATGACCCGGCGGCCCTCGGCGACCACCGAGGGGAGGGTCGCGAAGCTGTTGTTGAGGAGGACGATCTGGGCCACCGCCCGCGTCGCCTCCGAGCCCGAGCCCATGCTCACGCCGATGTCCGCGTCCTTGAGCGCGAGCACGTCGTTGACGCCGTCGCCCGTCATCGCGACCGTGTGGCCGTTGGACTGCAGTGCGCCGACCATGTCCCGCTTCTGCTGCGGGGTGACCCGCCCGAAGACGGCGTTCTCGTCGAGGGCCCTGGCCATGTCGGCCTGCTCGGCCGGCAGCCTGCGCGCGTCGACCGTGTTCTCGGCGCCCGGCAGGCCGAGCTTGCCGGCCACCGCGCCGACGGAGACCGCGTTGTCGCCGGAGATGACCTTCGCGTGGACCTTCTGGTCCTGGAAGTAGCGCAGGGTGTCGGCCGCGTCGGGGCGCAGCCGCTGTTCCAGGACGATCAGGGCGGTCGGTCGGGCGCCGGATCCGACGGCCGGGTCGTCGAGCTCGCGCGCGGCCCTGGCGAGCAGCAGGACGCGCAGGCCCTGCTCGTTGAGCTCGTTGATCTCGTCGAGGGCCGGGTCGCCGGCCGGGAGGAGGACGTCGGGGGCGCCGAGCAGCCAGGTGTTGTTCTCGCCGTCGCCCTCGCTGAAGCTGGCGCCGCTGTACTTGCGGGCCGAGGAGAAGGGCAGGGACTCGGTGCAGCGCCACTCGGCACTGTCCGGGTAGGCGTCGATGATCGCCTGGAGGCTGGCGTTGGGGCGCGGGTCGGACTCGCCGAGCGCGCCGAGCACCTTCTTGACGTACGCGTCCTCCGCGCCGCCGAGCGGGCGGAGCTCGGTGACGTCCATGCCGCCCTCGGTGAGGGTGCCGGTCTTGTCGAGGCAGACCACGTCGACGCGGGCGAGGCCCTCGATGGCCGGCAGTTCCTGCACCAGGCACTGCTTGCGGCCGAGCCGGATGACGCCGATCGCGAAGGCGACGGAGGTCAGCAGGACCAGGCCCTCGGGGATCATCGGGACGATGCCGCCGACGGTGCGGGCGATGGCGTCCTTGAGGTTGTTGTCCTTGACGACGAGCTGGCTGATGATCAGGCCGATGGAGGTCGGGATCATCATCCAGGTGACGTACTTGAGGATGGTGGAGATACCGGAGCGCAGCTCGGAGTGGACGAGCGTGAAGCGGGTGGCCTCTTCGGCCAACTGGGCGGCGTAGGCGGCGCGGCCGACCTTGGTGGCGGTGAACGCGCCGCCGCCGGCGACCACGAAGGACCCGGACATGACCGGGTCACCGGGCTTCTTCAGGACGGGGTCGGCCTCGCCGGTGAGCAGGGACTCGTCGATCTCCAGGCCGTCGGCCTCGCCGACGGCGCCGTCGACGACGACCTTGTCGCCGGGGCCGAGTTCGATGACGTCGTCGAGGACGATCTCGGAGGTGGAGATCTCGGCGGTCCGGCCGTCGCGGCGGACGCTGGGTTTGGCCTCGCCGATGACGGCGAGGTTGTCCAGGGTCTTCTTGGCCCGCATTTCCTGGATGATGCCGATGCCGGTGTTCGCGATGATCACGTAGCCGAAGAGGCTGTCCTGGAGCGGCGCGACGATCAGCATGACCACCCAGAGCACGCCGATGATGGCGTTGAAGCGGGTGAAGACGTTGGCGCGGACGATGTCGGCGGTGGAGCGGCTGCTGCGGACGGGGACGTCGTTGACGGCTCCGCGCGCGACGCGTTCGGCGACTTCGGCGGTGGTCAGGCCGCCGGGCTTGAACCGGGGCGCGGGCGGCCGGACCGGGTGTACCGGGTCCAGCTCGGCTCCCGCGTCGATGGCGGTGTCGCCGGGGCCGGGGCCTCCACCACCGCCACCGCCGCCGCCCGGCTCGGGACCGTTTGATTCGATCTTTGCCCGCTGCGTCATGCTTTCGACGGTAAAGGGCGTTCTACCGCTTCACCCGCCGAGAAGTCCGAAGATCCGACTTCGGGATGAGGGGAACGGTCCCTCGGTAGGCCCTTCACCGGGTACCCGCCGACCGCGATGATGACGCGCTGCCGGCGTCGGCCGCGTCGGCCGGTGTCAGCCGGTGCCGTCGGCCGAGCGCGCGGGCCGCGCGGCGCCCGCCCGTCAGCCGGTGTGCGGCGCCGGGCCGGCGCCGCTCTCCTCGTCCCGCGCGGCCAGCGCGGCGGCGGCGTGGCGCTTGAGGGCCGCGTCCCGGCCCCGGACGTACCAGAGGCCGATCAGGCCGAGCACGCCGCCGGCCGCGCAGCACCAGACCCACCACAGCAGGTCCCGGTCGGCGAACCAGCCGTAGAAGGGCAGCTGGACGAGGAACATGGCGAACCAGAGGATCGTGCCGCCGGTGACGGTCGCGACGATCGGGCCCTCAAGGGGCTCGGGCGCCTCGTGCTTCGCAGTCCATTTCGCCATGCCCTCAAGTCTAGGTGCGCCGAAACGAGGTCTACGCGCGGAGATGGACGGCCTTTCGTTCATGTGTTCATACTGAAACGGTGTGGGCATGGCCCATTTTCTTCGTATGAATCGCCCAATGCCCCCCGCAATGAGGACCGTATGAGCACCTCGGCCCCCGCCCCTGCACCCACCCTCCCGGACCCGGCCCCCCAGGGCGCGTCCGGCCTGGACGGCTATTTCAAGATCTCCGAGCGCGGCTCGACGATCGGTCGCGAGGTCCGCGGCGGTTTCGCCACCTTCTTCGCGATGGCCTACATCATCGTGCTGAACCCGATCATCCTGGGCAGCGCGAAGGACATGTACGGGCACCAGCTCGACGGCGGCCAGCTCGTCACCGCCACCGTCCTGACGGCGGCCTTCACCACGCTCCTCATGGGCGTCATCGGCAACGTCCCGATCGCGCTCGCCGCCGGCCTCGGCGTCAACACCGTCGTCGCGCTCCAGCTCGCCCCGCGCATGAGCTGGCCCGACGCCATGGGCATGGTGGTCCTGGCCGGCTTCGTCGTGATGCTGCTGGTCGCGACCGGCCTGCGCGAGCGGGTCATGAACGCCGTCCCGCTCAGCCTGCGCAAGGGCATCGCGATCGGCATCGGCCTGTTCATCATGCTGATCGGCCTGGTCGACTCGGGCTTCGTCTCCCGCATCCCGGACGCCGCGCACACCACCGTGCCGCTCCAGCTCGGCACGGACGGCCACCTGCACGGCTGGCCGGTGCTGATCTTCGTGGTCGGCGTGCTGCTGACCCTCGCCCTGCTGATCCGCAAGACGCCCGGCGCGATCCTGATCTCCATCGTGGTCATGACCGTGATCGCCGTCGCCGTCCAGCTGATCGCCGGGCTGCCCGACTCGGGCTGGGGCCTGACCGTCCCCGAGTGGCCGGGCAACCCGGTGGCCGCGCCCGACTTCGGGCTCGTCGGCCAGGTCAGCCTGTTCGGCGGCTTCGGCAAGGTCGGCCTGCTGACCGGCACCCTCTTCGTCTTCACCGTGCTGCTGTCCTGCTTCTTCGACGCGATGGGCACGATCCTCGGCGTCGGCGACGAGGCCAAGCTGATCGACAGGGACGGCAACTTCCCCGGCATCAACAAGGTGCTGCTCATCGACGGCCTGGCCGTCGCGTCCGGCGGTGCCACCTCGTCCTCGGCCACCACCTGCTTCGTGGAGTCCACGGCCGGCGTCGGCGAAGGCGCCCGCACCGGTCTGGCGAACGTCGTGACCGGCGGCCTCTTCGCCGTGGCGCTGTTCCTCACGCCGCTCGCCACCATGGTCCCGTCCCAGGCGGCCACCCCCGCCCTCGTGGCGGTCGGCTTCCTGATCCTGGCGGGCTCGGTCAAGGACATCGACTGGAGCGACTTCACCATCGCCGTCCCGGCCTTCCTGGCCATGGTGATGATGCCCTTCACGTACTCGATCACCAACGGCATCGGCATCGGCTTCATCAGCTTCTGCGTGCTGCGGCTGGCGACCGGCCGGGGCCGTGAGGTCCCGGCCGCCATGTACGTCGTGTCGGCGGTGTTCGTCTTCTACTACGCGATGCCGGCCCTCGGCCTCACGTAAGCCCGTAGAACTTCTCCGTCTCGTCGACGGCGGCCTTGAAGCGCTCGTCGAAGTCATCGCGAATGAGCGTCCGGACGACATAGTCCTGGACGCTCATTCCGCGTTTCGCGGCATGCGTCCGGAGGCGGTCGAGCAGCTCCCCGTCTATGCGCATGCTCAGCACGTGTGTCCCCATGCCGAAAGGGTCGTGGCACAGGCCGCGGACGCGTGTCGCTTTCCACTGCCGACTCACCCGTACGAGTGACCCGGTCAAGTGGCGTTCCTTAGAGAGAGTAATGAGGTAGTCTAAAGACATGCTCGACCTTACCCATGGCGACGACGCTGCCGCCGTGAACGACCTCCGCTCCGCCGTCATGCGGCTGGGCCGGCGCCTCAAGCACCAGCGCGTCGACGAATCGCTGAGCCCGACCGAGATGTCGGTCCTCGGCACCCTCGCCCGGTGCGGCCAGGCCACCCCCGGTGAGCTGGCCCGGCGCGAACACGTCCAGCCGCCGTCGATGACTCGCATCGTGGCACTGCTGGAGGCCAAGGGACTGGTCAGGCTGCAGCCGCACCCGGACGACCGCCGCCAGAAGGTGGTCAGCCAGACCGAGGAGGCCGTAGCGATGCTCGAGGAGAGCCGTCGCAAGCGGAACGCCTTCCTGGCCCGGCTCGCGGCCGAGCTCACCGAGGACGAATGGGCCAAGCTGCGCGAGGCCGCGCCCGTCCTGGAGAAGCTCGCGCACTTGTAGAGACGACGCCAGGAGGCGAACGCTTTTGAGTACGGGAAACGGAGCAGACTCCGCACCCGGCCATCTATCCACCACTACCACCGCGCGCACGACGCGCACTGCGGGCAAGGGCTCCATGTTCGGCTCGCTGAAGATCCGGAACTACCGGCTCTTCGCCACGGGACAGGCCGTATCGAACACCGGCACCTGGATGCAGCGCATCGCCCAGGACTGGCTGGTCCTGTCCCTGACCGGCTCGGCTTCCGCCGTCGGCATCACCATCGCGCTGCAGTTCCTGCCGATGCTGGTGTTCGGCCTCTACGGAGGCGTACTCGCCGACCGGCTGCCCAAGCGGCCGCTGCTGATCGTCACGCAGACCCTGATGGGCCTGACCGGTATCGCCCTGGCCGCACTCACCCTGGCCGGACACGTCCAGGTCTGGCACGTGTACCTCGCGGCCTTCCTGCTCGGCCTCGTCACCGTCGTGGACAACCCCGCACGGCAGACGTTCGTCTCCGAGATGGTCGGCCCGGACCAGCTCGCCAACGCCGTCAGCCTCAACTCGGCCAACTTCCAGTCCGCGCGGCTGGTCGGCCCGGCGCTCGCCGGTGTGCTGATCACCGCCGTCGGCTCCGGCTGGGCCTTCCTGCTGAACGGGCTGTCCTTCGCCGCGCCGGTCGCCGGCCTGCTGCTGATGCGGGCGCGCGAACTGCACCCGGTCCGGCCGCAGCCGCGCACCAAGGGCCAGCTGCGGGAGGGGCTGCGCTACGTCGCCGGCCGCCCGGAGCTGATCTGGCCGATCGTGCTGGTGGGCTTCATCGGCACCTTCGGGTTCAACTTCCCGATCTGGCTGTCGGCGTTCGTCAGCGACGTGTTCCACGGGGACGCGGGCACGTACGGGCTCTTCAACACGCTGATCGCCGCGGGCTCCCTGGCGGGTGCGCTGCTGGCGGCCCGGCGCGGCCACTCGCGGCTGCGGCTGCTGGTCGCGGCGGCGCTCCTGTTCTCCGCCCTGGAGGTCGTGACGGCCTTCGCACCCGGGTTCTGGCTGTTCGCGGCGCTGCTCGTCCCCATCGGGATGTTCGGGCTGACGGTCAACGTCACCGCCAACGCGAGCGTCCAGATGGCCACCGACCCCGAGATGCGGGGGCGGGTGATGGCCCTGTTCATGATGGTGTTCACCGGCGGTACCCCGATCGGTGCGCCGGTCGTCGGCTGGATGACGGACACGTACGGGGCCCGGATCGGCATGGCCGCGGGCGGCCTCGTCTCGCTGGCCGCCGCGGCGACGATCGCGGTGATCCTGTCGCGGGTGGGCAACCTGCGTCTGAGCGTGAGCCGCCACGGAGTCACGTTCATCCCGTCGCCGCGCGCCCGCGAACTGGTCGCGGCGGCGTAGCCCGTCCAGCCGCGCCGAACCTGCTCGGCAGGGCCCGGCACGTCCGGCCCCGCCGGCGTGTGAGGCGCGGGGGCCCGGGGGCAGAGCCCCCGGCAGCGGCGCCGCACCCGGACGACGGTGGATCTCCGGTCAGGCGTCGCCGCGGGGCCGGCGGCGGAAGAGCCGCTTGGCCCCCAGGACCAGGGCCGTGCCCACGGCCAGGACGGCCGCGCCCTTCGTGAAACCGCCCCCGCCCTGGTCCCCGGGACCAGGGCCGGTGGCACCGGCGGCCGACGGACCCGGCTTCGCGGGAGCGGGGGCGGGGGCGGCAGAGCCACCGGCCGCCGGTATCACCGGTACGGCCACCACCCGGCTCGACTCCCCCTCCGATCCGAACAGCAGGGTCGAGCCGTCCGCCGAGTACGTCACCGACTCCGCCTGGCCCTGCCACGGCGCGTCCACCCGCTCGCCCTCGCCCTCGGGCCGCCCGTCCTTCCACGGGTACGTCCGCGCGAAGAAGTAGCCGCGCAGCGTGAGGCGGCCGCCGTCGGGCGAGAACGCCCCGTCCGTGACCCACGGCAGGTCCGCCACCCGCCGGAACACGTTCGTCCCCGACGCCGACAGCTGCTCCGGCCCCTCGTACAGCCCGCCCTTGTCCTCGCTCTTGCTCGCGATGTACACCCGGCCCGTCACCGGATGCACCATCAGCGCCTCCGCGTTGCGCGCCCCGTCGGCGTACTTCACCGTGAACTGCTCGGCGTTGACCGTGACATCGGCCAGCTCCTTCGGCTCGGGGAAGCGGTAGATCCAGACGTGGTCCCAAGTCCCGTTCAGGTTGTCGCCGATGTCCCCGACGTACAGCTGCCCGTCCGGGCCCAGCGAGATCGCCTCGACGTCGCGCGGGGTCCCGATGCCGGCGAGCGTCACCCGGGCCACCGTCTTGCCGGTCGCCGAGTCGACCGCGTAGACGTAGGGGCCGTCGCCGCTGTCGTTGTGCGTCCAGTAGACGCCCGGGTGGATCCGGCTCGCGGCGAGCCCGCTCGACTCCTTGATCCGCGGATCGGTGATCGTGAACCCCGGCGCACCGGCGGCGGGGGTCCCGGCGGCAGCGGCGGCCGAACCCGGCAGCACGACAAGGGCAATGACGGCGGTCAACGGCAGCAGGCGCATGCACCAAGCCTGCCAGGGCGCCCCGCGTGTCCGGCATCACAGGGGCTCCCGGCGCGTGATCCGCGATGATGACCGGATGCGTTTCATGTTCGTCGGCGACTCCATGACCATCGGACGCGCCGGCGACTACACCTGGCGCTACCGGATGTGGCAGCACCTCGATGCCACCTTCGGCGGTCCGTACCGGATCGTCGGTCCGCGCTGCGAGCTCTTCGACACCTCGGCGAACGAGCCGGTCAGTCACGCGTACGCCGACCCCGGCTTCCCGGAGCACGCCCGCCGCCACCTCGCCGGCTGGGGCGAGGGCTGGCAGCACATGGCCCCGCTCATCGGCTCCGCCGTGCGCTCCGGGCAGGCCGACGTCCTGCTCGTCTCCCTCGGCCTGATAGACCTCGGCTTCTACACCGCCGCCGACGAGACGGCGGCCAACGCCCGCCGCTTCATCGCGGAGGCGCGCGCCGCCCGGCCCGGCATCCGGATGGTCCTGCTCCCGGTCATTCCGAACGTCCGGGCCGAGTCCGACGCGCCGTTCGCGGCCGAGGTCGCCCGGTTCAACGAGCTCCTCGCGAAGGCCGTCGCCGACCTGTCGACCGAGGCCTCGCCGATCCTGCTGGCCGCGCGCCCGGACGCGTACGAGATCCACCGGGACACCTACGACGGCACCCACCCCAACGCCTCCGGCGAGCACCGCCTGGCCGGGGAGTTCGCGGCGGTCCTGCACCAGGCGTGGGGCATCGGCGGCCCCTACCGGACGCCCTGACACCCCGTAGGGCCGCATCCGGCGTTTCCGGCCCGGGTCGTCAACGGGCATCCGCCGTAACCCGGTCTCCGTGCGTATCGTTGTACTACGCGGCTGCCCACGACTGCGCGGCAGCGGGGCGTAGCGCCACGATGACCGTCGTAGAGACCGACAGGATCGAGATGGCCGACATCAGCAGCGAGCAGGCCTTGGACGAGATGTTCGAGGCGCTTGAGCCCGTCCCCGAGGGATTGAAGGTCGAGATCGTCGAGGGGACCGTCTACATGTCGCCGCAGCGGGACACGCACTGGGAGATCATCCTGGACATCATCGAGCAGCTGCGCGCCAAGTATCCGCGGAAGCGACTGAAGTCCGACGTCCGTATCGACTACCCCGGCCACCTGAACGGCTTTGCGACCGACGTGACGGCGATGGTCGAGGGAGCGGAGAAGACCGAAGCCGGCCGGTGGCGCCACGAGGACGTGGAATTCGTCGCCGAGGTGATCTCCAAGGGCACCGCGGCGAACGACTACGGTCCCAAGAAGGCCGCGTACGCCACCGCCGAAGTGCCCGCCTACCTCATCGTGGACCCGTACACCCGCCGCTGCGTGCTCCACACACAGCCCAAGGACGGGGACTACGCCACGGAGACGAAGGTCGCCTTCGGCGACGAGATCGACCTCACGGACACGGTCGTGGGCCTCACCCTCGACACCTCCGAGTTCCCCCGCGACTGATCCGCGCCCCGTACCGGGGCGCGGACCGGTCACGCGTTCACCGCGGCCCGGTCACCAGGCGAAGGCCTCCGGGGACGTGCCGGGACCGGGAAAGATCTCGTCCAGGCCGGCGAGCACCTCCTGCGACAGCTCCAGATCCAGCGCGCGCAGCGCGCTCTCCAGCTGCTCCGCCGTACGGGGACCCACGATCGGCCCCGTCACCCCGGGCCGGGTCAGCAGCCACGCCAGTGCTGCCTCGCCGGGCTCCAGACCGTGCTTCTCGAGCAGGTCCTCGTACGCCTGCACCTGCGCCCGCACGGCGGTGTTGGCCAGCGCGTCCGCGGACCGCCCGGAGGCGCGGCGACCGCCCTCGACCTCCTTCTTGATGACTCCGCCCAGCAGCCCGCCGTGCAGCGGGGACCACGGGATCACGCCGAGCCCGTACTCCTGCGCGGCCGGGATGACCTCCATCTCGGCGCGCCGCTCGGCGAGGTTGTACAGGCACTGCTCGCTGACCAGCCCGACCGAGCCGCGCCGGGCGGCCGTCTCGCAGGCCTGGGCGATCTTGTAGCCGGGGAAGTTCGACGACCCGGCGTACAGCACCTTGCCCTGCTGGATCAGCACGTCGACGGCCTGCCAGATCTCCTCGAAGGGGGTCCGGCGGTCGACGTGGTGGAACTGGTAGAGGTCGATGTAGTCCGTCTGCAGCCGCTTGAGGCTGGCCTCGACGGCCCGGCGGATGTTCAGCGCCGAGAGCCGGTCGTAGTTGGGCCACGGGTCGCCGTCGCCGGCCATGTTCCCGTACACCTTGGTGGCCAGCACGGTCTTGTCCCGCCGGCCGCCGCCCTGGGCGAACCAGGTGCCGATGATCTCCTCGGTGCGGCCCTTGTTCTCACCCCATCCGTAGACATTGGCCGTGTCCACGAAGTTCAGACCCGCGGCGAGGGCGGAGTCCAGGATCGAGTGGCTGGTGGGTTCGTCTGTCTGCGGACCGAAGTTCATCGTGCCGAGTACAAGTCGGCTGACCTTGAGTCCGGTGCGTCCGAGCTGTGTGTACTTCATGAGCCCCAAGCCAACTGCCTGGAGTCCACTCCAGGCAAGGGGGCCCGCGGGGCAGGGGCTACCGGCCCACGGCGGCCGCCACGGCCACGACGACGAACATCAGCACGAGCACACCGGCCATCACACGGTTTCGGGTCTTGGGATCCACCCGTCGAGCGTAACGCGGCCGCCCCCGTCCCCGTACCGAGGGGTCGGGCGCAGGGCCGGGGCCGCGGGGTCAGGCGCCCAGCGGCCAGGCCTCGAGGACCTCGTAGCGGGGCTGCTCCCCGGGCACTTTGCCGGTCGGCAGGTTGCTGCGGACCAGGCTGAGTTCCCGGACCTGCCAGGGCGTGCCCTCGAAGCCCGCGAGGGCCTCGAGGTACGGGTGCAGGTCGGTGCCGCCCTGGCTGCGGGCCAGGGTCAGGTGGGCGCTGTACCGGCGGTGCTGTTCCATCGGGACGCCGGCCCGGCGGGCTGCGGCGTCCGCCCGCTCGGCGAGCATCCGCATCTGGTCGAGCCCGCCGGCGGCGCCGACCCACAGGGCGTGCTCGCCGAAGTGCCCGGAGCCGTGGATGCGGAGGGTGAAGGGGTCCGTCCGGTGGGCGGCGCGCGCCAGCCGGGCGTGCAGGTCCGGCAGGACGGCGTCGCGCACCTCGCCCATGAAGGCGAGCGTGAAGTGCCAGCCCGCTTCCCCGGTCCAGCGGAGCCGGTCGTCCCGGACGGCCTGTACGGCCCGGCGCAGCTCGTCGACGGCCCCCTGGGGCGGCATCACCGCGGCAAACAGCCTCATGGCCTGGAGCCTAACCCGCGCGGGTGGGCCGGGGGCAGAGCCCCCGGCCCCGTGCCGGGCGGGTTACGCGTCCGCGATCGGGATCTGGTGGGACGAGGATGCCGTGCTGCCGTTCACCGGGCCGGTGCCCGGGGCGCCCGGGGTGGTCCCCGGGGCGGCCGGCTGGGACATCGACGCGAGCAGCTGGCGGGCCAGGCCCAGGCCGGTGCCGCCCATGGTCAGCGCCTTCGCGAACATCTCCGACATGCCCTCGGCGCCGTTGAGCAGCACCATGTGCTCCACGTTCCCGAAGGCCCCGGCGCCCGCCTCCACGATCGCCGGCCAGTTCTCGGCGAGCTGCTGGGCGACGACCGCCTCCTGGTTCTCGGCCAGTGCGGCGGCCCGCGCCTTGATCGCGTCGGCCTCGGCGAGACCCTTGGCCTTCGCCGACGCCGCCACTGCGAGGCCCTTCGCCTGGGTGGCCGCGGCCTCGGCCTCACCGGTCGCCCGGGTGGCCTTCGCGGCCGCCAGGCCCCGTGCCTCGGTGGCCGCCGCGTCCGCGGTCGCCGCCGTCGTCACGCGCGTGGCCTCGGCAGCGGCCGCCAGCTCGGTCTCCTTGGCCTTGGCCTGCGCCGCCGAGATGCGGGCGTCGCGCTCGGCCTCGGCCCGGGTGCGGGTCTCGTACGCCGCCGCGTCCGCGGGCTTGCGCACGTCGGCCTGGAGCTGCTGCTCGCGCCGGTGCGCCTCGAGCTCGGCGACCCGGGTCTCCTGGACGACGACCTCCTGGCGGGCCGCCGCCTCCGAGAGCGGGCCCGCCTGGCGGGCGGTCGCCGCGGCCTTGTCGCGTTCGGCCTGGTAGCCGGCCTGGAGGATCTCGCTGTCGCGGGTGGCCTCCGCCATCCGCGCGAACGCGGTCTGCTCGGCCTCGGTCGCGAGACGGTTCGCCTCGGCCTGCGCGATGCGCGCGTCCCGCTGGACGGCGGCGGCGTGCGGCATCGCCAGGTTCTTGATGTAGCCGGTCGGGTCCTCGATCTCGTGGATCTGCAGCGAGTCGACGATCAGGCCGAGCTTCTCCATCTCCGTACCGCAGGCCGCCCGGGTCTGACCGGTCAGCTTCTCCCGGTCCCGGATCATGTCCTCGACCGTCAATCCGCCCACGATGGAGCGCAGATGGCCGGCGAAGACGATGTGGACCCGCTCGGGCATCATCTTCTGCTGGTCCAGGAAGCGGCGCGCCGCGTTCGCGATGGACACCAGGTCGTCGCCGATCTTGAAGATCACGACGCCCTTCACCCGCAGCGGGATGCCCTGGTGGGTCACGCAGTCCACGTTCAGCTGGGTCTCGTTGAGGTCCAGCGACAGTTTCCGCACCGCCTGGACACCGGGGACCACGAGGGTTCCGCGCCCGGTGACGATCCGGAACCCCATGCCCTCGCCGAGGCCCTCGGTCTTGTGCGTGGAGCCGGAGATGACGAGTGCCTCGTTCGGTTCGGCCACCCGCCACATGAGCTTGAACAGGCCGAGCAAGGCCAGGATTGCGGCGAGAACGATTCCCGCCACGACGCCGATAGCCATCGGCAACGCCCCCTTATCGCAGTGCCGTTCGACACTGACGAAGGCGAGTGTGCTCCTGTGCCCCGCCGTTAAGAAGATGTCGGCGGGTTCTTGTCGCCATCTTGATACGAACCACATCCGCGCAGGTGGCGACAGGTCTCAGTTGTCGTACGCCGCCATCACATACACCGTGCGCGGCGGCAGGTACTCGACGACCGTCACCACCGTTCCGACCGGCAGCCGGCCCGTCCCCTGCGCCGGGTACGCGAGGAAGTGCTCCGCGCCGCCCCGGATGCGGACGATGACCTCGCCCACCAGGCCCGGGCCCACCGTCCCGGTCACCCGGCCGTCCAGCCCCACCATGTCGGCTTCCCCCATGCGCCGAGGGTACGCCGCCGGGGCGGGGCCGTCGCCCCGCCGGACCGCGCGTACCTCTCGCCCTTACGGCTCGTACGGCTACGAGTGGCCGAGGTCCGCGGCCGGGAGGTCCGACACGGGCACCGAGCCCGTGTCGGGGACCGGGCGCAGCGGGAACTCGTCCGAGGCCATCGAGTCGAGCACCGGCGGCGCCGGGCGCAGCGGCTTCGGCATGACCGCGGCCTCGGAGTGGCCGCCGCAGCCGTACGACAGGGAGACGAGGCGTCCGTCGGCCGGTCCGAACTCGTTGGCGCAGATGCCGAAGGCCTGGCCCAGCGAGCCGCCGATCGCGACGAGGAACCCGCAGGAGACGCAGGAGGCGGGCGCCGCCTGCGCCATCGGTGTCTTGGCCCCGAAGGATTCGTCCCAGCGGTCGGCGGCGCTGTGCAGCCCGTAGCGGGACAGGACGCGGGCGCGCCGCATGCCGAGTTCCTCGGCGACCGAGGCGATGGAACCCCGTACGGGTACCACCGTGCGGTCGGTGACGTCGGCGTCCTCGGCCTCGACCAGTTCCGCCATCTCGGTGGAGACGACCGAGTTCGGCGGCGGTACGTCCTCGCCCGACCAGCCCGGCTCCAGGCGCAGGTCCTCGGCGTCGGTGGGCAGCAGGTCGCCGGGGCCCATGTCGCCCGGGCGCAGCCGCTCGCTCCACGGCACCCACTCGGGGGCCAGGAGGGCGTCGTCGCCGGGAAGCAGCACCGTTTCGTCGAGGGTGACGTTCTTGGCGCGGGAGGCGCGCGTCACGGTGACGGCCCAGCGCCAGCCCCGGTAGCCGGGGTCCTTGCACTCGAAGAAGTGCGTGACGACCCGGTCGCCCTCCGCCACGGCGGAGACGTGCTCGCCCACCACTCCGGGAGCGGCGGCTTCCTCGGCCGCCGCGCGGGCGAGGTCTACCGCCTCGGCGCACAGGCGGTCGGGGGTACGGCTTCGCGTCGTCGCAGCACTCACAGGTCTCGTTCTCTCCTACGCCGTCTCACGAGTGCGCCGTCCGTACTGTCGTCCACAACGACCCGTCGGTCCTGTCCGTACGTGGCGCGGGCGGAGCGGACCAGAGGGCCGCGTCGACGTCCGCACCCGATCGGCCTCGGGCGCACCTACCTGCTATCCATTCTGCGGGATCGCGAAGAGGCGCGCGGCCGAGAGCAACCGCCGGTGGCGCGCTACGCACGCTACCTCCTCCGACGCCTTGGGCCCACATGCAAGGTCCGATTCGCGGACAAGCCCGCACGCCGACACCGCTCCGACATCGCCTCGACGACGGCCGGACAGCGGCCCGACGGCGACCCGATGGGCGCCCGTAACGCGCCGGGACGGGACCCTGAGGGGTCAGTGGGGCACTATGTCGATTGTGGCACCCGTACGGTCGTCCCGTGACGGCTCGGGACCGGCCAGACGGGCCGGCCGGGCTGTCGGCCGTGCCCTGCACCGCCCCTTCACCGGTACGGCCCGCGGAATCAGGCGGGCCACTCACGCGCACGGGGCCGGCGAATCCGGCCTCGGCAAGCTGATCGAACTGCACGCCGTCAACGGCGCCGGCGACGTGATGATCACCGTGGCGCTGGCCTCGACGGTGTTCTTCTCGGTTCCCACGGACGAGGCACGCGGCCGCGTCGCCCTGTACCTGGCGATCACCATGGCCCCGTTCACCGTGCTGGCCCCGGTGATCGGCCCGGCGCTGGACCGGCTGCCGCACGGGCGGCGGGCCGCGATGGCCTGCTCGATGCTCGCGCGGGCGCTGCTCGCGGTGATGATGTCGGGCGCGGTGGCCACGGGCGGGCTGGAGCTCTACCCGGCGGCGCTGGGCGTGCTGGTCGCGTCCAAGGCGTACGGGGTGGTCCGCAGTGCGGTGGTGCCGCGGCTGCTCCCGCCGAAGTTCTCACTCGTCAAGGCGAACTCCCGGGTCACGCTGGCCGGCCTGCTCGCGACGGCGGCGGCGGCGCCGATCGCGGCGGGGCTGCACACCATCGGCCCGCCGTGGCCGCTGTACGGGGCCTGCGCCATCTTCATCGGGGGCACGTTCGCGGCGTTCACGCTGCCGCACAAGGTGGACGAGGCGAAGGGCGAGCGGCGGGCCCGGCTGTCCACGCACGAGCCGCACTCGCCCAAGCCGGGGCTGCGCACGGTGAGCCCGGCGGTGATGTGCGGTCTGCTGGCGAACGCGTCGATGCGCGCACTGTCCGGGTTCCTGATCTTCTTCCTGGCGTTCCTGCTGCGGGAGCACCCCCTCGCCGGGCAGAGCGCGGCGGTGTCGCTGGGCATCGTGGGCGTCTCGGCGGGCGTCGGGAACGCCTGCGGGACGGCGGTGGGCGCGTGGCTGCGGGCGCGGGCGCCGGAGACGATCATCGCGTCGGTGCTGTCGGTGACCCTGGTGGTCGCGATCCTGGCGGCGGTGTTCTTCAGCGGGCTGTTCATGGCGGTGCTGGGGGCGACTGCCGGGTTCTGCCAGGCGCTGGCGAAGCTGTCGCTGGACGCGATGATCCAGCGGGACGTGCCGGAGGCGGTACGGACGTCCGCGTTCGCCCGTTCGGAGACATTGCTCCAGGTGGCGTGGGTGCTGGGCGGCGCGATCGGCATCGCGCTGCCGCTGAACGGGGTACTGGGTATGGCCGTCGCCGCGGCCATCGTCGCGGCGGGCACGACGATGGCGGTCCGCGGCCTCCTCGTCTCCCCCCGCCACCACCACCCGGGCTCCCCCCGCCCCCGGGTGGCGTAGGGGTGTCCGGGCGCGAAACGCGGCCCCGGCGGCCGGGCGGCGCGCCGCGCCGCGGGCCACGGACACCCCCGTGCGGCGACGGAGCCGGGTGGCCCGATAGCCTTCGGCTCATGACCGCACCGCTTTTCTCGGGTAGGGGCCGCCGCAGCGTCGCGGCCCTCGGAGCCGTGTCCGCCGGCCTCCTCCTTCTCTCCGCCTGCGACAAGCCGACGCCGCTGGCGACCGTGACGGTCGGCACGTCGTCGGTGTCCACCGAGGCGACCTGCTCCGACGACAAGGAGCTCTCCCTGGACAAGGTCCAGGAGTGCCTCACCAACGCGAAGGGCGCCAAGACCATCGCATACGGCCGCGGGGACACCCTGCGCCTCGGTGTCGAGCCGGAAGTCGTCGCGGACGGCAAGCGGTGGCAGGCGGTCCTGGACGGCCAGCCGATCACCGAGCCCTCCTCCAACACCTACCGCAGCTTCCCCGGCGCCGACATCTTCGCCACCGGCGGCCAGGGCGAGGCCCCGTCCTCCAAGAAGCTGAACATCGTCCAGGTCGGCGAGGACGGCAAGCCCCTCGCCGTCTGGGCCTACAACGTCAAGCTCAAGTAGCCGCGTACCGACGGTGCGCGCGCTCATCGTGACCGCGGTGGCGGCGGAGGCAGACTCCGTCGCCGCCGGTCTCACCCCTCATCCGGACCCGGTGACACCGGAGCCGCGCGCCCTTCCCTGGGGGTCCCCCCGGACGAAGTCCGGGGGAGGATATGCGCTCTCCCGGCGCGATCTGCCCGGCCTCGCCGCCGACGTGCTCGTCGGCGGCGTGGGACCGGCTGCCGCCGCGGCCGCCACGGCCACCGCGCTCGCGCTGGCCGACTACTCGCTCGTCATCTCCGCCGGCATCGGCGGCGGGTTCCTGCCCGCCGCCCCGGTCGGCTCCCTCGTGGTCGCCGACGCCGTCGTCGCCGCCGACCTCGGGGCCGAGACCCCCGACGGCTTCCTCGGCGTACAGGAGCTCGGCTTCGGGCACAGCGTGCACCTGCCGCCCGCCGGGCTCGCCGCCCGCGCCGCCGAGGCCACCGGGGCGCTGCTCGCGCCCGTGCTGACCGTCTCCACCGTCACCGGCACCGCCGAGCGCGCAGCCCGGCTCGCCGCCCGGCATCCGCTCGCCGGCGCCGAGGCCATGGAGGGGTTCGGGGTCGCGGAGGCGGCCGCCGCGCACGGGCTGCCCGTACTGGAGATCCGCGCCGTGTCCAACGCCGTCGGCCCCCGCGACCGCGACGCCTGGCGGATCGGGGACGCGCTGGCCGCGCTCACCGCCGGATTCCGTGCCCTGGGGCCCGTACTCGTCCATTGGGGAGAGCACCGACATGAGTCGTGACCCGTACCCGGCGGTCAAGATCGCCTATTCGCCCTGTCCGAACGACACCTTCGTTTTCGATGCCTGGGCCCACGGGCGCGTCCCGGGCGCGCCCGGCCTCGACGTCACCTTCGCCGACATCGACATCACCAACGGCATGGCCGAGCGCGGCGAGCTGGACGTGCTGAAGGTGTCGTACGCCGTGCTGCCCTGGGTGCTGGAGGAGTACGCGCTGCTGCCCTGCGGCGGGGCGCTCGGGCGCGGCTGCGGCCCGCTCGTGTTGACGCGGGAGCCGGGCGCTCGTGGGGGCATCTCCCGGACGGAGCCCGGGGGATTGGCGGGGAAGACCGTCGCCGTGCCGAGCGAACGCTCCACCGCCTACCTGCTGTTCCGGCTGTGGGCGGCGGACGTGCTGCCGGAGGGCGTCGGCAAGGTCGTCGTGCTGCCGTTCCACGAGATCATGCCGGCCGTCCGCGACGGCCGTGTGGACGCCGGACTGGTCATCCACGAGGCCCGGTTCACCTATCAGGACTACGGGCTGCACTGCCTGGCCGACATGGGCGAGCACTGGGAGTCCACGACCGGCCTGCCGATCCCGCTCGGCGCGATCATCGCCAAGCGCTCGCTGGGCGCCGAGACCCTGCACGCGCTGGCCGAGTCGGCCCGTACGTCGGTCCGGATGGCCTGGGACGACCCGGAGGCCTCCCGTCCGTACGTCCGCGCCCACGCGCAGGAGCTGGACCCGGCCGTCGCCGACCAGCACATCGGGCTGTACGTCAACGAGTTCACCGCAGACCTCGGCGATGACGGGTACGCGGCGGTGCGCGGGCTGTTGACGCGGGCCGCCGCGGAGGGTCTGGTACCGGCCATCGCGCCGCATGCGCTGGCCTTCCCGTAAGGCCGTTTCACGTGGAGACGACGGTGCCCCGGCCCTCGGGTGGCGGATTCTTGGGGTCCTCGCAACACCTGATGGCTTACGCGGCTGTCAGTAGATCACGCAGGCGCTCGGCTGGGGTTCTCCAGTCGAGCGTTT